>JAUILM010000005.1 GCA_030432855.1 Bacteroidia bacterium | reverse complement strand
TATAGAGTCTGCAGAAAATATTTGTTTCGAGGAATATATGCACAATGCCGATATCATTGACGTATTGGTAAGTCTGGTAGATAAAAGTCTCCTTCAGAGAGAGGACCAGGAAGATGGAGAACCCAGATTTTTCATCCTGGAGACTTTAAAAGCATTTGGCCAGGATAAACTGGAAAAATCTTTAGAAAAAGAAAATGTCGAAAAACGGTATGCTTCCTACTTCACGGATTTTCTACAAGATGCCGACAAACATCTCACTGGTCTTAATCAAAAGGAATGGTTAAATCAGATTGATGTTGAATTGGATAACATTCGAGCAGTCATGGTCTGGTTTGAAAAGCAAAGACTTAGTGATCAGGGACTATCCTTTACCACTTCATTTTGGCGCTTCTGGACCATCCGTACGATGATGCGGGAAGGTTCGGAGTGGTTTGAGCGAATGCTTGCCATTCCATCCAGTAAGAAAGAAAGCATCATCCGATGTAAAGCACTCAATGCATTTGGAGTCCTTTTTGGATTGACACAGAAAGTATTGAATGCATTATTGATCTTCGAAAAATCACTGGAAATGGCCCGAAATATTGGATACACAGAAGGTATTGCACAGGCCTTAAAATATGTCTCATGGATACACTACTTCCAATGCAATTTTGATTCCTATGAAAAGTATTCAAATGAAGCGCTTGATCTACATAAGCGTCTAGGCAACACCCGGGACATATCCTCAATCTATAATAATTCAGGAAACATTCTTCGCATCAAAGGAAGGCTGACCGACTCTTTGAACCTTCATAAAAAGGCTGGAAAATTAATGCAGGACCTGGGGGATATGCGTGGGTATGCTTACAATCTCTGTAGTGAGGCCTGGCTGTTTTCCTTTATGGGCAATCATGGTGACAGCACGGATACAGCTACCGCTGCACTTGAAATCTTAAACAGTATTGAGGACAAACAACTTATTGCCTATGGCAATTCAATTCTTGCATTCAATTTTTGTTATACCAAAAAATTCGATCAAGCACTCGAGCTGGTTTCTCTTTCCAGGCCTCTATGGATAAAATCCGGCAATAATTATGGCGATGTAATGTGTGACATCATCAGTGGCATGGTCCACTTACAAACCGAACATTACGATAAATTTGACACTACACTCTCAAAATACGATGACGGCTCTATAGAAACCATTGACAAAACCTTTCAGTTTTGGCACCGACAGTTACGATCTAAATGGTTGGATCGAAAAGGCATGGTAGACAAAGCACTAGAATTAACCTCTCAAAATCTTAAAACGCTCCTGGATAGTGGTATTAAATTAGTGCTGCCAGATGAATTAGAATTAATGGCCGAGCTGTATTATCAATCTGGAGATATCGATCCTGCCATTCAACTGTTCGCTTATGCTCAAAAACTGCGTGAAGAATACAAAATGCCGGTTCCTCCTATTTGGAAAGAAGAACATGACAAAGTAGAGACATCTCTAATAGAAAAGCATGTAAAAGAGCTCCCTTGCCTTCACTGGGAACCTGGTGAGGAAATTGCTGAGACAGCCATTAAATCTTTAATTAAATAAAGGCATCAAAGAGAAAGGAGGTATTCAAAAAAAACACCTCCAATCGATAATCCTTATATAGAAAAAGTTAAGGTGTCAATGGAGCATGATGCTCATGTACAATTTTCCAGGATCCATCCTCTGTCTTGGCAAACAGTAGAGATATTTGTTCATTAACTATTACCAGGTCTTCATCGAATTTCAAATGAAAATCTGAATGAAAGGTGACATTGGCAACATTTCCATGATAGACTGCTATTTTCAAGTCTTTGGCATCCATTTTTACCACTTCCGTGACACTGCCGAAAACACCTCTTTCAAACTCTTCATTTGCCACGTCATCGTTTCTGGGGGCCCCATCTTTAAATTCTGTAAACTTAGGACCATAGGCATGAAACGAAATTAATTTATCAATGTCTCCATCTATGACACTTTGCGTAATCCCTTGCATAGTTGCCATGACTTCTTGTTGTTCAGCTGGAAATTCACCTACAATACCATCGCCGAGCTGAGCCTTCAATTCTGAAATAACACAAAAAACAGTCAGAAATCCGATTATAACTATTCTACTTAAATTCTTCATAATTCTTAAAATTTAGGACAGTGGATCCCATCAAATGGAGACCCATTTGTCCATTATTAAAATATTTAATGTTATTGCTGTTGACTTGGTGGGAGAATAATTATCCCCAACGCGGTTTAGCATCCAGGTTAAGTCCGAGAATCGCCTTTCCTAAAATCTCCCTACTCAAATACCGATTAGCAGGGTGCATTCGACCTAATCGGGCATCTCTAAACATTTTCTCAAGCCCTGACTTTGGAAATATGCCAAAACCACCGGCGATATCCAGGGAGCGATCTACTATCTCCCAACATCGCTCTGCTGCGTTACATTTTGCCGCTATAAGTTTGATGGCCCAGGCAGGTCCATAGTCCTTCCCTTCTGTCCATTCGCGGGCTACCGTATTTAATTGAGGTTCCACAGCTTCCAACTTCAGGAGCATTTCGGCCACATCACTTTGCACACCCGGATGATGAGACATTAATCCACTTTCTATTGACATGGAGCTTTTAGTCTGCAGTGTCGCCAACGTCATATCAAAAACCCGGCGAGCCTGTCCACAGTAGACATTTGCGAAGCCCATCATACCCCAGGCAAAAATGCCCAGAATAAAACTATCCATACCACTGAATCCAGCTGGCACAACACGGGCTATGTACTGATCCGGTATAAAAACACCATCCAGGATGGTGTCGTCGGACCGGGTAGCTCTCATACCCAGAACATCATCCCAGGTCTTTCGAATTTCATAACCCTCCAGGTCTCTGGGCATGAAAGCATGAATAATTTTGGGATTTTCCGGATCACTATTATCCTGCCCATGGAGTCCAAGGTACGACCAGACAGGTGAAAGGCTGCCAAACGACTTCCTACCTGTAAACCGATAACCTCCTTCCACTTTTTCAGCTTTGGTCGTCGAATAGATGGCAGGGACATCATTGCCACTTTCAGCATGACCGGCAGCAAACACTTTGCCGGCAGCCGCCTCCCTTAATACCCACTCCAATGATTTATCGCCGGCATACCAAAGATCAGAAATGAGGCCTATCCAGTAAAGGTGCATGTTGATGGCAAGGGCGGTAGGTGCGGCGTGATAGCCCAGTTTTCGCTGGTATTGCATCACTTCATCCATGCGCATACCAAGACCACCAAACTCCTTAGGTACTGAGAGAAGTAAATAACCTGCCTCCCGGAGCTCACGAAAATCTTCATCAAAGAAGGAATTGTTTTCATCATACGCTTGTGCCCGTCCTTCACAGCGGCTGAATATTTCATCAATATTTTGAAGTACACCTCTGGTTTCTGCTGATATTGTTGCCATCGATTCTATGTTTGAAATTGATTAATAAACTGACACCACTAAGGTAGGGAGTCGAAATCAACACCATTAACGCCCAGCGTTCATATCCTAACACAATGCGTTCAAATCGGTGACTGATCCTCCAACTTTACCTATTTTGAGGAAAACATCTTCTATTCATGGAGCAGCAATTGCAATTTTTCCAATGGACTCGCCAAAACATACTGCATCTACTACAGGACTTGACAGAGCAGCAGATAAGTCGCATTCCCGGGGGCTTTAACAACAACATCCTGTGGAACGCCGGACATATACACTGGGTCCAGCAGGTGCTGGTATATCAGTTAGCCGGTATCTCACCAGACTTTACCACATCCTTTCAATCAAAATATAGCTCCGGAAATTTTCCAACCGATGGAGATAGCACTGATCTTTCTCTCATCATTGATCTCCTGGATAAGAGCACAAAAAAGACCGTAACAGACTTTAAGGCGGGAAGGTTTCAGGGATATCAATCGATTAGTAGCCGCTATGACCATGTTGAATTCACTTTTACAGAATGGGAAGATGCATTTCAATATAATAACTTGCACGAAGCACGACACTATGGCTTTATGAAGGCTCTTGCTAAAGCCGTGTAAGCACTTTCTACTTTTGTCCGGCTAATTCCTTTGCAAATCACAATCATCTCCCCTTGCGGACTTGCCGGTCCTCTACGAAAATGTATATTCGCAAGTCGCGATTTTTCGGGGCAAATGTTGGAATTTTGAATTCATGTCTCCAAAATGAATAACCAAACCAAAGAGATCAATCGCAAGGCTATTGTTGTACTCCCTTTTGCCAATATGAGTAATGATCCTGAAAATGAATACTTCAGTGATGGAATTACAGAAGAAATCATCAATGCACTAACTAAAATCCAGGGTCTTAAGGTAATTGCCCGTACCTCCGCCTTCGCCTTTAAGGGTAAGAATATGGACGTACGAAAGATTGGAGCGCAACTGGAAGTGACCAACGTACTCGAAGGCAGCATTCGCAGGATACATAACCGTGTTCGTATCACGGCCCAGCTCATCAATGCCGAAGATGGAATGCATTTGTGGTCTCGAAACTTTGATCGCGAACTGGCGGACATATTTGCCCTTCAGGATGAAATCAGCTTATTAATTGCCAATCAGATTCGCGAAAATTTTGGACACCTGGACATTGATGAGCACCTGGTCAACAAGGAAACAGACAGCATTAGTGCCTATGAGTATTTTCTGAAGGGTCGATTTCATCAACTTCAATGGGATGGCGACTCCTTGAAAAAAGCTACCAGGTACTATGAAAAAAGCGTGGAGCAGGATCCCACCTACGCCCGGTCCTATTATGGGGCAGTGCAAAGTTATGGATTGCTGGCAGCCTGGGGATACATGCCCCAGGCGGAGGGTTTCGAAAAGGCTATCCTTAATTTCTTAAAAGCCAGAGAACTTGACACCTCATCTGCAGAATACTCTATGTGTTATGTAGGTCAGAGTTTCTGGCAAATGTGGGACTTTCAGGCCACCTTTGATCAACTTAATAAGATACTGGAAACGCATCCTTTTCATGGAGACAGCCTGGAGGCAATGGGAGAACTCATGCTTTGCCACGGCAAGTTTGCAGAGGCTGAAAGGTACATTAAAAAGGCACTAAGTGTTGACCCTCTTTCTGCTAATCACCATTACACTTTAGGCAATCTGGCCTATTATCAAAAGGACTTTGAGAAGGCCCTGTTTTACGCTGAGCAGGCAATGGTCTATCGGACTGATTTTTCGCTGGCATTAATCCTAAAGGCCAATTGTTTGATCTGGCTCAATGAGGAAGAAAAGTTCCTGGACTTTCATGCAAAAAATCAGAGACCGGAGTTGGAAAAACTTCTATTTCAGGTTATCAATACACAAGACTATGAACCGACGCCTGATATCCTGGAAAGTTGGCTTTCTTCCGATGAGGATCTTTCACAACTTATTCCTCATGAGCTATATATTCTTGCAAATACCAAATACACTGGTCAGGCCATTACACTTCTTAAAAAATATATAGACGCAAGACGAGGGCAAGTCCTTAACTACCGGCAGGAACCTCTACTGCAACGACTACATGGAATACCGGAGTTTGAAGATCTGCATCAATCAAACCTACAGGTCCCAGATAATATTGACGGAGATAAAAAGTCGACAAAGAAAGAGGTGGACAATCGACTACTATCGACTCAGAAAGAGGTCCTCGAAACCTTCATGGAGGAAGAGAGACCCTATCTCAATCCTCAACTTAGCCTTACACTCCTGGCAGAATCCATTGATCTGCATCCCAATCAATTATCGTATCTCATCAATGAGTTCGTAGGGAAAAACTTTAATGAGTATGTCAATTCCTATAGACTTGAGGTATTTAAAGAAAAAGCCGTCGATCCTGCCAACCAGCATCTCACACTACTGGGTCTGGCCTATGAAAGTGGCTTTAACTCTAAAACTTCCTTCAATGTCTTTTTTAAGAAGGTGATTGGTAAGACTCCCAGGGCATGGGTCAAATCGCAGGCCAGTGCATAGCATGGTAGAAGCCACTCTCTACTGAAATTCGATCTGATCTGAAAGAACTGAATCTCATGAGTACGTTCGGAATTACATATCCGAACGTTTGACATCGAATATCAACGCATCTTTACAATGTAAATAATCACATACGGAAGGTCGTACTCCGGCAAGGTAAATATCCGTGATCATTCAGGATGTTTCATAAAAACTGCCACTGGCGGATCAGACTTCCTATGCTAAGTTGTAAATGTGCCATCAAATGAAGTCAGTGAAGAAAAAGTCAGAGATCATTCAGGAATTGCAAACAGTGTACTGCGATAAACTGGATAGCCTACAGATCCCTTACCAGAAGGTCACTGTTGAATCCACGTTTGGAGATACACCCGTCATCCTGACTGGATGTGAGGAAAAGGATCCACTGGTCATTTTGCATGCCGAGAATAGTGCAGCCCCATTTGCCCTTGCAGTGCTTCACGATCTTCACGATGCATTCAGAATTATTGCCATCGATTTACCATCGTCTATTGGTCATCTAATTGAGAACAAATCAATAGCAAACGATGATATGATCGAGCAGTGGTTGTTTGAAATCCTTACATGGCTGAATATTGAAAATATCACCATCGTGGGTATTTCCTTTGGAGCCTTCATGGCTATCCGCTCGATGGCTTTTGACAGTCGGAGGATCAAACGGGCCATTTTGATCGCACCTTTAGGTCTTACTACTCCGGACTATTACGATCCTGAAAAAATCGGATCGGAAGGCGTAAGCAGTGCAAGAAATATTAAAGAAAAATACCTACTCAGTACATGTTTTGATGAAAAAGATATCGACGCCTTGTCATTCATATCACTTTTATCCGAATTAAATCAAATTAGGATTCCAACACATGAAATCGCAGAAGAAAAATTAGCAGCCATTAATACACCCATCTATATCATACTGATCGATGAGGATCCATGGACACCTTACAATGACCTAATATATAATATCCGAACTAAACTATCCACTCTGAAGGAAACACTATTACTTTTCCACACAAAGCATTTGCCGGATAAAAAACACTATCCAGTCATCGCAGCATACATCAAGAAAATTTGCAACACACAATATTCAATTTAAAAATTCATAAACTTCTAAATACAACATCATGAAAAACATAATAGCAATCATCGTCACACTATTGAGTAGCTTTTTAATCATCCAGGATACCTTTGCACAGGTCGAGCGTGATGGATTCATCATCGGAATCGGGGCAGGTGTAGGAGTCATTAGTCTTTCTCACAATGGTACTGAGGGAGGAGACTTTGAAAAAGGAGAAGCCGGACTAAGCCTTCCCAATCTAAAAATAGGGTGGATGGTCAGCGACAGAATGGCGATCCTGGCAACACTTCCCGGCCTGAGCTATGAATATGAAAATAAAGAGCGAAGTTTCGATGGACTGATCCCTACTGTCCAATACTGGGTAAATGACCGCTGGTGGATCAATGGTGGGATCGGTCTGGCTATCGACAGCCCCTCTCTCTTTGAGAAAAATTTTAAAGATGGTCCCTGGCACTATGGATGTGCTGTAACGGCTGGTGCAGGCTATGAGTTAGTACAGAAAGGAAAATATGCGCTCGATCTCCAGGCCAATTTACAGTTGGGTCGTGTATCTCTGGGAAATGATTTGCATCGAGATGCCGCAATATTCAGCATAGGAATCGGATTTAACTGGTATTAAAAATCCATGATTGAGATGCATCTTATAGGTATTATTTTTCTCGTTCTATGCTCCCTGCTTATTGTATTTCACCTGCTTGTCATGGTAGGTGAAATACCTTTTCATATCGTATGGGGCAGTAGACTGAAGAATCGAAAGGAAATGATAAAATTCGAATTGATTTCGATCTCCACACTTCTCATTATTGTCATACTATTAATGCAGCGTTTGCAATATATAAGTATATGGAATAACTCATCCATTGATCGGGGAGCCATGTGGGCCATATTCACTTTATTCGCATTAAACACTTTGGGTAATTTTCAATCTCCTAACAAGTTTGAAAAATATGGCTTTGGAACACTTACATTGATTCTGGCGGGTCTAAGTCTATCCCTGGCAGTCATATAGAAACTATTCTTTCAGGGCATTAGCAGGATTACTACGGGCGGCCTTAAAGCTTTGTAGACCTACTGTCAATCCAGCAATGAGAATAACAGGAACAGATACGATCAAATACACCCACCAGTGCACTGGAGTATGATAAGCGAAATGATCTAGCCAACGACTAACTATTAATATAGAAAAAGGAATGGCGATTAGGACTGAGATTGAAATAAGTCTCAAAAAGTCTCTTGATAACCAACTCATCAGACCAATAGTAGTAGCTCCCAAAACCTTTCGAATACTGAGTTCCTTGGTTCTCTGGACAATCTGGTAGGATATCATTCCAAACAAACCGATGCTGGCAATAAATAGGGCGATCAGAGTAAAGACGGAAAAGGCCTGCCCCATTCTCTTCTCACTGAGATACATATTTTCAAAAGTCTCGTCAAGGAAACGATATTCAAATATCTTCCTGGGCGCTTCATCTTTAAATGTGGCGAGAATATACGGTAATGTACTTTCCAGATGGTTTGTGTTCACCTTCATGGAGACATAACCAAAGTCAGTGGACTGATTTTCAGGGTGCCTGTATCGGATATACAATGGCTCTATTTTCAAGTCCATGGGTTGAAAGTGAAAGTCTTCGACCACACCAATCACCTTCCCTTCGGCAAAATTCTTTCCGATCGCTGACTCGGCAGTCCAACCTATGGCCTTTGCCGCTGTTTCGTTCAACAAATAACTCTGTGTCGAATCCGTCGAGTGCGAAAGGGAAAAATTTCGACCTGCTTTTAATGGAATATCAAATAGATCCAAAAAATACTCGTCTACATGATACCTATAACAGTATAAATCCCTTTCACCACTATTACCTTCCCAGCTATCGACTATTCCCTGGTTGTACGTCTCTACAATTAGGTTTGTCGAAACACTTACTTCATTTATGTTGGAATTCTTTAGAAGTTCGTTTCTAATGCGATCGGTGTTCTGACCCAGTTCACGACCAAAATAAGAGACATATAATATCTGATCCTTATTGAATCCCAGTTTTTTATTTTGAATGTACTTCATCTGTTGATACATGACCACTGCACACACTGCCAGTACGACAGTAGTAGCAAATTGGCCAACAATCAGCAAATTCTGGAGCGAAAACTGGCTTCCGGGCTTACCCATAAAAGTACCACTAAAAGCCTTGACAGGATTGACCGCTGAAATAAACCACGCCGGATATAATCCGGAGAGTCCACCTATCAAAATCGCGAGAAAGATCATTCCAATAAATGTCCAAACATTTCCAGCTATCTGAAACGGCACATCCATATCGAGAAAATAGCCAAAATAAGGAAGGAGAAATTTCACCAGAATTACCGATGTAATAAAACTAAAAATTGTCAATAGTAAAGCTTCACCAAGCACCTGACTTACCAACTGCCACCTTACTGCACCCATCACTTTTCTCACACCCATTTCTGTGGACCTTCTTGCTGATCGCACAGTGGCCAGATTCATATAATTTATCCCGGCAATAAGTAGAATCAATATGGCCACAGCTGCCATTAGATATACATATCTGACATCACTTCTGGCTTGATTTTCCACATTCACACCTGAGTTCAGGTGTATGGAAGCAATCGGCTGTAACATATACCGTGCAGAAAATGGAAACTGACTATAAGCTGCTTCCACGTTTTCATCAAAAACCCTGAAGCTTTCTTCAACCCTGGAGGGTTCGACACCATCCTTCAGCTTAACGTATGAATAGTAACTATTACTGGCCCACTTTCCCTGTTCCCCTTCCCAGTTGGGTAAATTTTCTATCGAAAGTATACCCTCGGCCTGAAAATGCTGATTATTAGGAAAATCCTCATATATCCCACGAACCACTAGCTCCTTCCGGTCATTAAGTAGCAGCGTTTTTCCAATAGGATCCTGCTTACCAAAATGTTTTTCTGCAAGAGACTTGCTGAGAAGTATGGTACTGGGATCCTTTAATGAAGAACGCCCCTCACCACTTAATACTTCGAGGGAAAAAAAATCAACGAAACCAGACTCTGTATAAAGTAATTCTACAGGAAAAAAAATCTCGTTACCATATAGTAAATCCTGCTGCATCCCTAATCTCACAGCACTTTCCACTTCAGGTATTTGCTCACGTACCGCACTGGCCAGAGGTCGAGGAGTTACTGCAAATAAGTCCGAACCCCGGAAAGCATTTCCCTCCTGTTGCTGAATTACACGATAGATACGGTCATTATCAGGAAAATGCCGGTCATAACTTAGCTGGTACTGAATAAAGAAAGCAACCAGTAAAAAGCAAGTCATACCGACCGTCAGTCCCGAAAGATTGATAAATGAATATAAACGATGACGTGATAAGTTTCGCCAGGCAACTTTAAGATAATGGAAGAACATAGCTGAATTAATTACACTATTTGAATGAAATGACCTAATAAAATCCGGTCTAAAATGGAGAAGTACCTGCCACCAGAATTTGCGCCGAGCAGACTGAGGATTGTCGATTGCATGGCTCTCAAAAATTTCGATTAAATCACCTTCGATTTCTTCGAGATAATCACGGCGACAGAACCATCGTAAAAATCGCAGGGCATTCTTTGGAGGCTGCACCTGCATCTATCCAAAGTTTATCTTAGGAATCGCCTGATACAGACTGGTCCGCAATTCAAACTGTCTATCCAGCGCCTTTTTACCTAACATAGTGATCACATAGAATTTCTTTCTCCGGCCACCCCGATCATTGGTAATCCCTCCAAATCGAGACTCCACTAAACCCTTATCCTTCATACGTTTTAATGCCACATGAATAGCACTTACATTCACCTTCTTATCAAGGTGCTCTTCCAGGGCACTTTTTATTGACACTCCATAAGCTTCGTCGTGTTGGGCGGCCACTGTGAGCAACACCAGTTCTTCAAACTCTCCTATTGATGGTACATTCATTCCGAATACTATTTACTTAACAAATGTAAACATAAGTATTATATTAACAATTGTCAAGTAAATAATCTCTGTAACCATCTAAAAGCGTCAACTACGTGTAAGAAATGTATTACAACTGCACTTTATATACATTTGATTTTATGAAAGATGTAGCACTCTTTGTAATTATACTATTACATATCGTCCCCGGGTACAATCAGAATACATTGTATGTATCAACAAGTGGCAGTGACAGCAATGACGGAACTTCAATAGATCAGGCCTGGGCCACGATTCAGAAAGCCATGGATGAAGCTACGCCGGGTAGCACGGTACTTATTCGTGGTGGCATATATTCAGAGAAAGTAGAAGTAAATGTATCGGGCATGCCAAATGCTCCTATAGTATTTAAAAACTATCAAAACGAGAACCCTATTCTGGATGGAAACGGTCTGACGAATCTGGATGCTATGATTGGGATCTTCAATCAAAGTCATATCACCATTCAGGGATTGGAAATACGTAACAATGTTCAAATTGATGCCACCGGTATCATTGTATCAGGAAATTGCGATGGCATTTCAATACTGGAAAATGACATTCACAATATTCATTTTTCAGCAAATCCCGGAGATATTCCCAGTTCAAATACAAACAGCCAACCTCTGATCGTATATGGCACCAATGGAAGTGACCCTGTTTCAAATCTCCTCATTGAGGGAAACACCATTCATGATTCAAGAACCGGTTTCAGTGAAGGTCTGGCGGTGAATGGGAATGTGGATGGATTTGCAGTAGTAAACAATGTAGTCCATCATATAAGTAACATTGGTATAGACATCATCGGTCATGAAGGGGAAGCACCGCAAAATGACGAGGCCCGAAATGGTCTCATTGCAGGCAATCTGGTATATCAATGTAAGTCTCCTTATGCTACAGCAGCGGGTATTTATGTCGATGGAGGAAGGGATTTGATCATCGAAAGAAACAAAGTGTATGCGTGTCAATGGGGTATAGAAGTTGGATGTGAGAATGTAGGAAAAACGACCAGTAATATAATCGTCAGAAGCAACTGGATTTTCAGAAATGATGATGCCGGGATCGTAATGGGAGGATTTGACTTTCCCAGCGGATCGGGGAAAGTCATAAATTGTCAATTCACCAATAACTCCTGCTACGGGAATGATCAGAATGCGGGAGACGTAACCGGAGAAATAAATATTTCGTACACTGAAAACTGTGAAATAAAAAATAATATATTTTTCATCAACAACCCCTCAGACCTGGCATTGTATATTGATAATGTGGGATCTCAAAATTTGACACTTAATTACAACTTATACTATAATAATTCAACAAGTACATTTGATGTAAATGGATCCGTTTTTAATTCATTTGCATCCTATCAATCAGGTAGCGGTCAGGATCCACAAAGTACATTTCAAAATCCTCTTTTCGAGGACCTGGTCAATAACGACTTTCATCTCACAGTGAATTCTCCCGCATTAGACGAAGGTGATCCCGGATATGATTCTGCTATGGACGAATTGGATATCGATGGAGATCCACGTGTATTAAATGACCGAATAGATCTGGGTGCTGATGAATCGGCTCTGACTACAGATGCACATATTATCACAAATCCAGCAGCAGGTATTTGTGTTTATCCCAATCCTTTTTCTGACAAGATCATCGTGGACGGTGCATTTGAAGGATTCAATATTCAGGTGATCAATGTGAATGGACAAATTATACAGGATTATACCTCGGCATCTCCACCCCTGGAAATTGATCTGTCTACATTACCGACAGGAGTTCACTTTATTAAAATTGGTTATTCCGGTGAAGAAACCATTTTTTTCCAAAACATCATTAAACAGTAATTGGAATGGAGATAAAACTTCTGGAAACGCATGACGTACCTCTTTTTACTGCTCTGATCTATCTATTCGAAAAGGAATTTGAAATGCGAGATTTTCAAATTCCTAATCAGGAACATCTGTCCAAATTATTACAAAATGAGGATTTTAAGGTCTTTGTAGCGATTGAAGACGGGCAGGTAGTAGGAGGCATAACTTTGTATGTATTGGCACAGTATTACAGTATCAGACCCCAGGCATATATATACGATCTGGCAGTAGCATCTACAAGTCAACGAAAAGGCATAGGAACCAAATTAGTAGAAGCGGTGCTGGCATTTGGTAAGAATCACAATTTTGAAGAAGTATATGTTCAGGCAGATCGAGTCGATGATCATGCCGTTGCATTTTATAATTCGATACCCGGAGCCCTGGAAGAAGATGTGATACACTTCAGTTACCGACTATAATAAACACCAATGATTAAGAAGTCGAGTGATCCTGTCTCTTTGTCTTATTAATGTCCTGACTTGATAAATCCTCAAATCCGGGCATACGGATTCCCAGGTTTCTTGTGAAGAAAACTCACTTCAGTGACCTCGACTGAGTAACATCTGGAGCTTTAAATCCAAGAGAGTAATACGATGATAAAGGTGTTGATTTAAGTGATACAAAGCCAGATCGGCTCAATTAGGTTTGTGTTGGATACGAAACCTTTGTATTTTCTGGCCAGATTTACTAATAGTCATCATTGATGATCAGATTCTGGTGTTTTTCTTGTTTTCTTTTGTGCTGTGCAGCTATGCTGAGTTGTGGAGATACCACCCTGGTTGATTATAATGCGCAGGTAAAGCCAATCCTAAACAAGAAGTGCCTTTCCTGTCACGGAGGAGTGAAGGCTAGTGGAGGGTTTAACCTACTCACTCGCGATTTGGCACTACGAGAAACTGAATCGGGAAAACCCGCCATACATCCAGGTAATGCCTCCCGTAGTGAAATGATCCATCGACTGACCCATCAGGACCCGGAGATACGCATGCCACTGGGAGGTGAGCCATTGACCGGTGACGAAATAGATATATTAACTAAATGGATCGACCAGGATCTACCCTGGGGACGGCACTGGTCTTATGAGTCCATCGCTCAGGAGCCATCCCCACCTCAGGATGTCCTATTGGGATCCATTGATATGGAGGAAAGTGCGACAACTCTCGACGCTTTCGTACTACATGAACTTCAGAAAATTGATATTGAAGGTCTCAGTCCCAGAGCAGATGACACGACCCTATTACGGCGCGCCAGCCTCGACCTGATTGGCATGCCAGCACCTCGTAGTCTTGAAGAGGCATTCCTATCCGGACGCGTGTCTTACGAAGTACTACTGGATTCACTAATGAGTCAAAAAAGCTATGGTGAGAAATGGACTTCTATGTGGTTAGATATAGCACGTTACGCTGACTCTAAGGGCTATGAGCGCGATCCACACCGGGATATCTGGCAATATCGGGACTGGGTCATCAAAGCATTTAATAGGGACCAGCCCTACGATGAGTTTATTATCGAACAATTAGCTGGTGATTTGTTACCCGACCCCACAGATGAACAATTATTAGCCACCGCTTTTCATCGTAATACTTCCACCAATGACGAAGGAGGTACTGACAATGAAGAATATCGGACCTATGCGGTCATTGATCGGGTCAACACAACCTGGGAAGGAATCATGGGTACCACATTTGCCTGTGTACAGTGCCACAGCCATCCATATGATCCTCTCATGCATGAAGAATACTATGAATTCATGGCCTTCTTCAATAATACCCGCGACGCTGATACCGCCCCGGATTACCCCTTACTTCGCTCAATGTCCGAGGAAGATAGTGTAGAACTGGACAAGCTACTTGGGTGGGCTACACAGCAAACGGACAGTGCAGAAGTACAAAGTCTGAAACGCTTTATTAAAACCTGGCAGCCGGTTTATTATGGTATTGAAACCGATTCTTTAATCAATGCTGCTCTTTATGACACAAAGTATCTGGGACTTCGTCAAAACGGTTTCTCATTACTGAGAGATGTGGATCTAAGTGACGCCACCTCCATATATCTCAGATGTAGAGCCGGTGTAGAAGGCGGCTTGCTACGATTCACCACCATCCTGGGTGAGGAAGTTTTGACCCTCGAAATACCAAAGACCGATGGCTGGGAAATTCTCAGATTACCGATGGAGCCGTTCCCAGGTCAGCATACATTCCATATGACCTATGCGAGTCCTACCATTCAAGACGAAAAGACCGTCGGCATCATGATCGATTGGTTTGGATTTCGTAACGAAGAAATTCCCTGGCATGAAGAGCAAAACAGAAATTGGGCTTCGATCTATAATGACCTATTGTCCAGGGAGCTACCCACCACTCCCATTATGATCGAAAATCCTCGAGCAATGCGTCGAAAAACTCATGTATTTGACCGGGGAAATTGGATGGTAGAAAAACAGGAAGTATCGGCCGGAGTACCTGAAGTGTTTGAAATAGAGGATAATAGCGAACCACTCACCAATCGTTTGGATCTTGCATACTGGATGACAGATACGCTGCATCCACTTACCTCCAGGACATTGGTCAATAGGCTTTGGTCACAGATCTTTGGACAGGGTATTGTCAAGACGGTGGAAGACTTTGGATCTCAAGGTACACCACCCTCTCATCCTGAGCTGTTAGACTGGCTAGCCTGGCAGTTGATGCACGAACACGACTGGCGGCTCAAATCTTTTCTCAAAATGGTGATGATGTCAAATACCTATCAGCAACAATCCATAGCTTCACCTAACCGCCTTGATAGGGATCCGGAGAACAGGTTTTTAAGTCGCGGACCTCGGGTACGCCTCACAGCTGAACAAATCCGGGATCAGGCATTAAGGGTGAGTGGCCTTCTAAATGATGAGATGTACGGTCCGAGCGTTATGCCGTTTCAACCCACAAAATGGACCACCCCCTACTCAAATGAACATTGGATCCAAAGTACGGATGGCCAGGAACATCGCCGTGCTGTTTACACCTATTGGAAGCGTTCGAGTCCATATCCTGCCATGATGATATTTGATGCAGCTGAGCGCAGCATTTGTGAAGCTCGCCGCATTCAAACCAATACACCGCTTCATGCACTGGTCACTCTAAATGACCCGGTCTATTTTGAAGCGGCCAGCCACTTGGCAAAACACATGAAACAATCTTCGGGGACATTAAAGGATCAAATAAGCTTTGGATATCAGCAAGCCATTGGCCATGCGGCATCCACAGAAGAAGTAAGTATTCTCGAAGATCTGTATAAGAACTCCATAAAAACAATGGGTGACGGAGGATCTGATGCCAGGGCTCTAAGCAAATTTTCAGAGAATAAAGAGGAAGACATTGCAGCTATGATCGTCGTGGCTAACACGATCATGAATATGGATGAGTTTATAATGAAGAATTAAAGTCATGAGTGAAAAGTTGAGGTCGGAAGCACTACTTGAACATGCACGTTTCCAAAGTCGCAGATGTTTTCTAAAGAACTGTAGTCTGGGGCTGGGTGCATTGACCATGTCGGCATTGGGCTGTCAAAGTGGGCAATCCTTTCCATCGGTCACGGCTCAAAAGTCGATGGATGTAGGTGCTAATCTCTCCATGTATCCCGGCAAAGCCAAGCATATCATCTACCTGCACATGGCAGGAGCGCCCTCTCAGCTCGAACTATTTGACTATAAACCAGAGTTGCAAAAGCTGGATGGGAAACCCTGTCCTCCTTCCCTCCTCGAAGGAAAAAGGTTTGCCTTCATAAGAGGTGTACCCAATATGCTGGGTCCAGTGGGAAACTTTAAGCAGCGCGGTGAAAGCGGAGCCTGGATATCAGACCTTTTACCACACCTTACTCACCATGCAGATGATATCACTTTTATAAAAAGCCTTAGCACCGACCAATTTAATCACGCTCCTGCTCAACTATTGATGCAGACGGGCAGTGCTCTTCTGGGACGTCCCAGCATGGGATCGTGGGTGACCTATGGCTTGGGATCTGAGAATAGCAATCTACCTGGATATATGGTCCTAACTTCGGGTGGGAGCAATCCTGATGGTGGCAAAGCGCTTTGGGGTAGTGGCTTTCTTCCTTCCGTATATCAGGGCGTACAATGTCGATCTGACGGCGATCCCGTCTTATTCTTGAAAAACCCCGATGGAATGAGCCGAGACCTTCGGAAAGCATCAATTGATGCCATTAACGATGTCAATCGATTATCGTATGAAACGTTCAACGACCCGGAAATACTGACACGGATCCAACAATATGAAATGGCTTTCCGAATGCAGATAGAGGTACCCGACGTCATGTCCATTGATAAGGAACCCGAATACATTCATCAGATGTACGGTACTACTCCCGGTGAGGCATCCTTTGCTAACAACGTACTCTTGGCCCGAAAGATGGTGGAAAACGGCGTGCGATTCGTTCAGCTATATGACTGGGGCTGGGATACACATGGCACCAGCGAGGACGGTTCGGTGGATGTGGGATTGAAGAAGAAATGCGATAAAATCGATAAACCTATTGCCGCTCTGCTCACTGATTTGAAGCAGCGAGGGCTACTTGATGAAACGCTGGTGATCTGGGCAGGTGAATTTGGCAGAACTCCCATGCAGGAAAACCGGGATGGTTTAGATCTACCTTTCAAAGGTAGAGATCATCACCCCTACGCTTACACGATCTGGATGGCGGGTGGTGGCGTGAAGCGGGGATTCACATTAGGGGCCACAGATGAAATTGGCTATTATCCGATTGAAAATCCAGTATCAGTGTATGATATTCAGGCAACGGTACTTCATACCCTGGGTATCGATCATGAAGCATTCACGTATGCCTATCAGGGCAGAGACTTCAGATTAACCGATGTGGAAGGTCACGTGATTCAGGAAATTCTGGTATAAGTACGACTGGACGGAAACACGTAAATCGAGTGTATCAATTGGTTTCATTGCATCAGCTCTTCATCCCCGTAGTGAGCGCGATATAGCCTTATGTAGCTTGGTTATAGTCCATTAGATCTCCCGGAAAGGAAATTTCTCAGGAATTTGTCTCATGATCTTTTTAGTGATCCCATAAGTAAGTTCGTCATCAGCGCCCCGACTCTTGCGATCAACTTTCCAAATGAGCTGGCCTCCTTCATCATGAAAGGTGAATCTTGCAATGACTCCATACGATCGAATGTCTCCATTGAGAATACCCATGACCTGTTTTCGAGGTCCAAATTGGTCGACAGTGACCGACAAGATCCCATCCACTTGAAGAATTCTCGCCAATCGCTCTTTGGAGATCTTTGGAATATCCTCATAGTCCAACCCACTTTCATCTAACAATTGATTGGTGGTCCTTACATCCTGGAGGAAACTCTTGGGATACCCCATGGTCCCAATCTTTCGCAAGAAATAGCGATACATATCTAACTGAAGCACCCGACCTTCTCTTTCGTCCTCGGCCTTCAACTGTGCCAGACTTTCGTTTTGAGAGACTTTCCGATGATTATTAAAGACGTCGATAGGCAGAATTGCTATCACTTCCTCAATATTTCTACTTCCAGGCTGGTACGTAAGTTTCTCTGGTTTCTTACAACTTACCGATAGTATCATTAAAAACAACAGATATAGATAGAGACGCACGGCAAAGCTTATTTTGATCACTCCTCCCTAAAGTAAGATTATTTTAGAAGCTTGCATAGGGGACTAGATAAGAATGTCCGCTCCCGACCAAAAGATCGATGAAACGGACATTCTACCACTTAATTTTATACGTGATCTAATGATAATGATGCACCTGATGGCGGTGCTTTGTCTTTTCAGACCGAATCTGCAGTACTTCTTCCTTGTAATCATGGAGAAAGACACCGAGTGGCTGCGGTAGATACCGTAGGGTAATACCACCTAATGTCATCACTGCCCCTAAAACCAAATTTGGAAGCGGTGCGACAAAAAATTCACCGGTTGTACAAATTCCCAAAATCAACATGGAAGAAAAAGGCAGGGAACACGCCAGTACGTTTAATCCGGACTGAATATTAAAGGTCTTATCCAAAGACTGTTTTTGTTCCAGTTCATCCACCGCCGACATATGTGCCAATGGCCAGAAACTACAAGAACTTTGCGGAAAAATCACCAATAATAAAGCTAGAGCCGGAAGCATACTATTTCCTACCAGTAGCAAGGCAATAGCACTGACAAAGAAGGCGATTCCCGATCTTAACAATAAGATACTGAAAATAGACTGAGCCTCTGCCTTCTGAATATTAAATGCAGCACCAATAAAAATCAGCACTAGTCCTGTAGTGAGCACATGTGCCTTGGTCACAAACTGTTGGATAAACAATGGAAGACTAGCCAGATTCATTCCAAACATCAACAGTATTAAAGCCACAATCATTACACCATTCACTGGCTCCTTCACCAGTGAAATCAGCAAAGATTTAACTCGACCTGCTATATCAACTTTTTCGTCAGTATTTCTAGATTTCCTATCCTGATACCATTTCATGGCAATGAGATACAGGACGATGAGGACGAATATTTTATTTCCTACATCTACCAGTGCAGCACTTGCGAGTGCCTGATCTCCCAAATATTCGATAATAAATGGAAAACAGGATAAGCCCGGAGCAAATGAAGCAATTAACAGACGATAGGTTCTTTTTCTATCCTCAGATTCCGTTTTTGCAAATAAGGGAACAATCAAGAGGGTACCAAGCAGGTAAAGAATGACATTGGCTGCAAGACCTAATACGGGGAGAATAATTAATGAACTTGTCAGCTCTATTTTTAGCAAGGCCACAAAAATAGTTGCGGGCAAAGCTACTGCCAAGATCACCGTCTTAATCCCTCTTAATTCCCTTTTATCCCTGATTTTAGCCTTCAGGAATAAACCAATTACTAAAAGCGATAGGAATCCAAGAGATTGGTGTATCGCTGGATCCATAATTATGCTAAGACTGTTTTTAGTGTTTTTACAAATAATTTCATTTCATCCATTGTCCCCATACTAACCCTACTCCACGGTGCATCATCGATATTAAATAATCGAACACCTACGCCGTGGTCAAACATATTTTTCAGATAACCTTTGCCTTCAGTGGCCAGCGGGAAAATAATGAAACTCGTATGCGACGGTATATAGGATATACCCATTTGTTCAAGGTTTTCGTACACATACTCCCGACACTCCCGGGTTTTCACTTTACTCATTTCCTGAAACTCCTTGTCTTCCATACTTGCCAAAGCTGCCATTATGGAAGCTCTGTTCATACCCATATTGGGTCTGGAGAGCTTGGTCACCATTTCAATAGTTTCCGGAAGAGCTACCATATATCCAACTCGCAAACCTGCCATACCATGTATTTTCGAGAAAGTTCGGCAGACAATCACATTTTTACCTTCGGAAAGTAGACCCACCATGGAGTGACTTCTACCATCCTCCATAAACTCAATATAGGCTTCATCCACAAACACAGGGACTTTCTCCGATACCGATCGACAGAAGGTGCGCAGTTTTTCAGTCTCTGTAATTGAACCCGTGGGATTATTAGGATTACAAATGTAAATGAGCTTGGTATCATCATCGATAGAAGCCTCCATCGTATCCAAATCGTGGGCATGATCATCTGTCAGGGGCACAGCTTTCATTGTGGCATCAAAGTACATAGCCGTCTTTACTAAAGACATATAGGAAGGATCAGCCATTACAATGTTGCCACCATTCTGAAACATCACAATTGCCGTCTTTTCCAACAAATCAGAAGACCCTGGTCCCAGCAAAATGTGATCCTTGGGTACACCCTCTAATTCAGAAATTGCCTGGATCAATTGTGCAGATTGAGAATGTCCATACCGATTTCCGTATTGGACATTTTCCATCATGGCAAGACGTGCTTTTGGACTGGGACCATACGGATTTTCATTGGCCAGAAGACGTGCTTTTAATTTAGATCTGTCTAATGGAGGGGCCATTAATTCCTCCCATATTCTTAATTTATCAATACCCACTTTTTTATCATATTGATACAGTGGTTTTGCTTTGATTTGAGGCACCACAAGAGAACCGGCTGCAGCAGCAAGTGAAGTTCTGAGTAGTTGACGCCTGTTCATTATCTTTTTCATAATTATTTTTTTGGTCGTGATTAAATTAGAAGTTATAGTAGATTCTAAAAGGAGTTCCATTATGTGTCCCAACCCACTCCAGGCGCGACGCACCCATCAGGTCTTCTTTACTGTAGTCAAATACGGCAGTGCCCTGACCATCAGTAGTCAGGGAAGTGATTTCTGTATCTTCATTAATAAATACTGTAATTTCCATTCCTGCCAATTCGATTGAATCTATGCCAATTGTATGATCCAGGATTCCCGATTTATCCAATTCGTAAAAGGTTGCCTCTACCATTAAATTAGCATCAGAGGATGTACTCATTTGGTCAAACGTAGCCAGCACCGGTGATTCAATCACATCAAATGCAAGTTCATCTTCTACGCAGCTTGACAGTAATAAATAGCTGCAAAGACATATCATCAATATTTTTTTCATCTTATTTTTTTTAATGCTTTTTAATACTTAGTTCGCCCACCAAAGCTTTGTGAGTTTATCATCAGACCCTCCATTCATGGAAGCACCAGATTCTACATTTGCCCGGTTGAGCGAATACTCTGATTCGGGATATCGAAGACGCGTAGGTACTTGACCGCTATTTGCAAAAATTGCATCAGGACTTGCACCTGGCAGTACGGGGTATCCAGTACGACGATATTCAGTCCAGGCCTCAATACCCTGACTGAATAAGGCTTTCCATTTTTCGGTCATAATTGTTTCGAGATCGGCCGTCTTATCATCGAGGTATCCCACTGGCATTTCCAGATCGTACTGTTCAAAGGAAGCCATAATGGCCATGTCCAAATATTCCTTGGCAGATAGTCCCGCCGTATACGTACCATTGAAAGTCGCTTCAGCCAGCACAAAAAGCATTTCAGAATAGGTCATCAAATTCGCCGGTGCTTTTTCAGCCGTGAAATAACTACCTGGTCTTGAAGCGGTATTAATATAGACACTGGCAAGTGCCTCTGGCAATCCATTTATTGCACCTGCATAAAGACCTGCCATATCACCAGCAAGTGCTGGTTCGGCATAGACAGTAAGGCGTGGATCGGTTGCCACTCCATTTCCATCGGTCATATGGTCAATCAAGGTTTGACTTATAGACCAATCTTCACGGGCGCCCTGCACCATGACTTCGTGCCAGGCATTATTGTTGTTAGAGCCCAGACGAGATTCGTGAATTAATTCGGCATAGTCTTCATTACTTTCAAAAATCGGATAGGTAGCCGGGCTTGAAAGAATTTCACTGAAGACCTGCGATGACATTGCCATATTCATATCTGCCTGTCGATTTGCTAATTTCAACCGAAGAGAATTAGCAAACTTCTTCCAGCGTAGAATATCGCCACCAAACAGGATATCACCTTTGAGCGATGGTCCTGATTCATCCAGCATTTCAGAAGCCATTTTCAGGTTTGCCATGGCTCCCGCATAAATCTCTTCTTGTGATGAATATACCGGCGTCAAATTACCAGCTGGTCCCTGAAGTCCTTCAATATATGGAATAGCACCCCAGATGTCAGATACCATCGTATAGAGAAACTCTCGGGATATTAGGCCAATAGCGGCCATGTTCGTATTGTAGTATGGTCCTTCAACATCGCTGGCGAGCTCAATGACTTTCTGGAAATTATTTAGGCCATCTACATAGAAGCCTTCCCAGTTATTGTTTCTCATTGAAGCATCAGGATCATACGTATCCCCTTCATTAGTATATTGGTTGCGCGCCAGGTATTGAACCCAGAGCATACCTCCATCTAGATTGACCCTTTGTAGTCTGGTCCTATGTCCGTGTAGTCGATCGATCGACATACGCATGGCAAAGGGGAAGATTACATCCGGTGGGACGATGGTGGGTTCATTAGGATTTGTATTGGTTGCTTCAAAATCCTTTGTACAGGAAGAAGTAATTAGAAGTACTCCTGCTAAAATCAGCAGGGCTCCTTTTGATATTTTAGCTATAAACATTTTCTGCTGAATTTTATGATTAGAATGAAATATTGACTGAACCACCCAGGCTTCTTGTGGAGGGTAGAATTGAATAATTAAGTGCTCCTTGCAGGTTTCCTCCATAGATATTAAGCTCAGGATCGATCTGAGAGTGTGTACTATACAACATGGCTAGATTACGACCAATCAAGGATATGGAGAGTCCTTTTATAAAATTGACTTTGCTCAATGTCTCAGAACTGAAGACATAGCTCAATTTCATCTCCCTAAGTTTTACATAACTCGCTTCGAATACCGCTCCTTCATTTACAGAGCGTACACTTAATTGTCTTACGACACTCTTTGTATCGGCTACTACATCATTAGGTACATACACTGGACTTTCTTCGGATCCAATATTTTTTGCTCCTACTCCAATGACACCTTCCTCCCGACCTAAAGCAGTGATCGGATATATTCCTGTCTGCATTCCTGTGGATGAACTTTCATCTGCGACATCACCACCAATTTTTGCGTCAATAGAAGCCGTCAGGCTGAATTGTTTATATCGAATAGTATTTTGAACACCCCCAATCCAGTCTGGTGTCGCATTTCCAATCACCTTTAGGTCATCTTCCTTCTGAGCCACACCATCCTTGAAAACAATTTGACCTGCTAACGGACCGTCAGGTACGCGCTTATATGCTGAACCATAAAGTGTTCCGTATGCTTCGCCGACTCGAGCTTCCAGGCTCAATCCTCGTCTGGAAGACAGTACAATCGATTCCAGGACATTTCCATTTGCATCGGTAAAGAGATCTACCACTTTGTTTCTATTTCGGGCGAAGTTTAGTGAGAGATCCCAGGAGAAATCAGGTTTCTTGATGACTGTACCATAAAGGACCGCCTCAATTCCCTTATTTTGAATTTCTCCTGCATTAATCAACTTGCTCTCATACCCCGTAGATCTGGACACAGCAATATTCATAATTTGATCAGTCGTTGTTTGCTGATAATAGGTGAAATCAAATCCTAATCGATTCCTGAATAAACGGACATCAAAACCTAGTTCCACACCCGTTGTTTTTTCCGGCTTCAGATCACTATTGGCAAGTTCTGTATTTTCAGAAAATACCGGTGTTGAGGCATTCCATGCATTTTGGGCGGTAAATACCTGAGAAAGACGATAGGGATCCGTATCGTTTCCAACCTGGGCCCAACTTCCTCTCACTTTCGCAAAAGATAAGATGCTGGTGGGACTGAGGTCCATTAATTCAGA
>JAUILM010000584.1 GCA_030432855.1 Bacteroidia bacterium | reverse complement strand
CCTTTCACATTGGCCACAGAGGAAAACCGAATTTTCCTGGGTCTCAATTTTGTGGGACTAATGGACGAGGTATCCATTTTCGACCAATCTCTCAATGCAGATGAAATAAAGGTTTTATATAATCTAGCGGAGGGAATTCAATCCGTGCTGGATTACAAGTAGACCTGCCTTTTTTGGAAATATCCCTGGTCCTGGGAAGAAAAAACATGGACATGTAAGATTCATAGGGTCTACTTTCGTAAATTGTCGCAGCTCCCCTGCTGATGATAATCCTCTTCGAGCAACCATAGAAGTGTGATTGTCAGGAGAACCTTTTAGCGAACACTAGTATAACCCTATGCGAAAAACTCTATTAGTGCTGATTTGCGGAATTAGCTATGGCTTTCTCTTTAGCCAAACCACGAACTCATTTTCTGAGAATTATTTACTACAGGCGGCCAAGATATATGGACTACAGAGTGAAGACCTGGCCGGTTATACAATCTCCGACAACTATGTTGATAAGAAAACAGGCGTCCGTCATGTGTATATACAGCAGGCATATAATGAAATTAAAATTTACAATGCCATACTAACCCTTCATATTAGCAGTGAAGGAAGGCTCATACATTCTACTTCTCGATTTGTAGCTAATGTAATTGAACATATTAAATCAAATAAATCCTCCCGGACTCCTCAACAGGCCTTACAAGATGTTGCATTGCATCTTGAGCTATCACCCCCTACGAATATTCAAATGAAACAGCCGGGCCTGATGAGTGGAGCTGGCATTTCGGAAAATGATATTCCGTACCACCTGGTGTATCAACCGGATTCGCTTGGAAACTTGATTTTATGCTGGGATCTGGTCATCAAGGCGATTAATTCAGCAGATTGGTGGGATATCCGCGTTGATGCCTCCACCGGAGAAGTGATTGATAAAACGAATTGGACCATCAACTGCAACTGGGACCATGGCGGATTTGATAATTCGAATGCACAGATTTGCAATCATAGTCACAATCACGATCAAGGCAGGACTCAAAGTGATCAATTATTGTTGCAAAATCCTGATTCCTACAATGTATTTCCCCTCGGTGTTGAAAGTCCAAATCATGGAAATCGATCCATTGTGGTTGATCCAGCAGAAGGTACTGCTTCACCTTTTGGATGGCACGACACCAATGGGACTGTTGGTGCTGAGTTTACCATTACCAGAGGTAATAATGTACATGCATACGAAGACCGGGATGCAAACAACTTACCGGGATTTAGTCCAGATGGGGGCGCCTCCCTGGATTTCAATTTTCCAATCGACTTCGGTCAGCCTTTGCAGAATAGTGAATCAGCGATCATTACCAATCTGTTCTATTGGAACAATATTATGCACGATGTATGGTACCACTATGGATTTGATGAAGCCAGTGGGAACTTCCAATCTAATAACTATGGCAACGGAGGTTCCGGTAATGATTATGTCCTGGCAGAAGCTCAAGATGGAAGTGGTACCAATAATGCAAATTTCTCCACACCACCGGATGGAAGTAATGGAAGAATGCAAATGTTTTTCTGGTCGGGTGGGCCCACAGAAATGACCGTGAATTCGCCCATGGGAATAACCTTGAATGACGTCGTAGAGAGAGGTAGCTTCGGTCCAGAGGTTTTTAATGTCACCGGTGACCTCGTATTGGTGGATGATGGGTCGGGGTCCCCTACTCTGGGGTGCAGCACTCTGGTAAATTCAGGGGCAGTAAATGGTAAAATTGCCTTGATCGATCGGGGAGATTGCGAGTTTGGACTTAAAGCACTGAATGCTCAAAACGCAGGTGCGATTGCAGTCATAGTCTGTAACAATGTGGCAGGTGCTCCATTTTCTATGGGTGCCGGAGCAGTCGGAGGAAGCGTCACGATTCCATCAGTAATGATCAGTCTGGCTGACTGTCAAACACTAAAAAATCAATTGGCAGGTGGAGCTGTCAACGTTACTCTCATCAGTGAATCTGGAAACTTTGATAGTGACCTGGACAATGGCATCATTGCCCATGAATATGGCCATGGAATTTCTATCCGTCTCACGGGAGGACCTGCCACCTCAGGATGTCTAAATAATCAGGAACAAATGGGTGAAGGCTGGAGTGACTGGTTTGGGCTTATGCTCACGATGAATCCGGGAGATATCTCCACCACAGGAAGAGGTGTCGGCACATATGTCCTCGGACAAACTACGAGCGGCAACGGCATCAGACCCTTCCCTTATAGCACCGACCTCGGCATCAATCCACATACCTATGATGACATTAGTGGAGTCAGTATACCACACGGTGTAGGGTCCGTCTGGTGTGCGATGCTGTGGGAAATGACCTGGATGTTGATTGATGAATATGGATTTGACGCTGACCTGTATTTTGGCACCGGAGGTAACAATATGGCAATGGACCTGGTCATGCAGGGGCTTAAGTTACAACCCTGTAGCCCCGGGTTTGTGGACGGGCGTGATGCTATTCTGGCTGCCGACCAGATGTTATATGGAGGTGCAAATCAATGTTTGATATGGAAAGCTTTTGCCAAGCGTGGCTTGGGAATAAGTGCACAGCAGGGCTCCTCCGGAAATGTTTCAGATGGGGTTGAGGCTTTTGATTTACCTCCTACTTGTATCCTGGCGACCGAGAAAACAGTAGATGAAGTGGTGGCTACAGCGGGTGACACACTTACCTATAGTATCTCCATGCACAATACGTCGGGATCGGAGAAAACCAACGTAATAGTGACCGACACACTACCTGAAAACACCAGCTATGTAGCAGGCTCAGCAAGCAATGGTGGAGTGTTTAATGGCGCAGCTGTCGTTTTTCCTGCCACGACTTTTGCCATCGATGAAATGAAAACCTACACTTTTAAGGTGGTAATAAATCCCGGAACGAATGGATCTGTTTTTTCAACACTGGAAGACGCAGAAACTGTAACGATGGACTGGACACCTATGTCTTCAAATGAAGTCTTAAGTAATTGGGCCATTACCACCACCAATCCATATGCAGGAACTTCAGTTTGGTTTGCACCCGATGTGGATATGCCCAATGAGCAATATCTCACCATTTCTCATCCCATCATCCCCAGCAGTGGGACTACGCTGGGATTTTGGCATAACTACGATACGGAAGTGAATTGGGATGGAGGATTGGTGCAGATCTCCACAGATAACCGGGATAACTGGCAGGATCTGGGTGCACACTTTACACAGAATGGATATAATGACTATATCGACGACAACCCTGGCACACCTGCTTTCAGCGGCAGTAGTGGTGGCTACATTGAAAGTATGATTGACCTAAGTTCTTTTGAGGGACAAACTGTCTTCATCCGGTTTTGGATGCATTGTGATCCCGCCGTAGGGGGTGTCGGTTGGTACGTGGATGATATTTCAATCACAAATATTTACGCCAATATCCCGAATACGGTCAATATATCCCTGGATGGTTTTGACGACTTCCTCGTTACACTGGAAAATGCTACGATTGTCACTAATTGTGAAAATGCTATTTCATTGATCGATCCTATTGTGAGTCAAACCGAAGAATATCGAGCTAATGTAGAGATTAATATTTCCTCCTCTATCGCCGGCAATTCTGACATCTCATTGGTTGCCGGTGAAAAATTAGAATTTGACGTAGGATTTGAAGTCGGTTTAGGAAGTACAATCATTGCCGATATTGGAGATTGCGAGGAGATACCGGTACCCGCTAAAACAAAAGTAGATAATGTCCATACTCCGGCCATTTCCGGTGAAAGGTAGGATTGTTCAAGATATTGAATTTAGCTGAAAAAAAATCACTATAAATAACTAGTAAATTCCTGCTTCAATAAATCTGAGTGCGAGAAGACATTGTAAGAGGTCCAGTCTTCTTAGTGGTGCGAATTAAATTACTCACTAAGTACTTCAATTATCTCAGCACATCCTCCTTTTTTGATAAAATCGGAGTGCTCCTCAATAGTTTCAAAAGCCCTTCCACTTACTGTCTGACAGTGCACCATCCCGTCGGTCTTTTCCAGAAACCTTTCGAGGCACTGTTCTGCTGGGGGATTGGTCAAAACCATTTTCTTCGACTCATTTTCCACATTATATTGCAGGGAGTACATCCAAATAGCAGCAGCTAATGCACCACATCCGTGACCACTTAATCCCAATCCACCTGCAAGGCCCGCCACGATTGCCATTTGCTCACTAGTACCTCCCATTTTCGCTACCACCTCACTGGCACAGCTAAGGCAGTGCTCTGACTCAGGATTAGTTTCCTCCTGGAGACTTTCCCTGGCTTTGGCAATGGCGGTAGGAGCCCAATCTTCTGCTAAC
>JAUILM010000583.1 GCA_030432855.1 Bacteroidia bacterium | reverse complement strand
ATGACGCCACTGCAAACTATCTAATCTTTCGGGAAGAATATCCGAACCTGGAAAATTTGATCCCTCAGTATCATATTGCCTCCTATCTGGGTATCACACCTATTCAACTTAGTAGAATCAGGGGGCAGTTGGCGAAATAGCATACCGCTCCTCTTTCCTTAACCTATGTTAATGCATAGGGCCTTTCATCATTGCAGTTTTGTAGTGTAATTAAACATCAAACATTATGAAACTAGTAATTAATCATCCATTTTCGATTTATCTCTTTGCCGGCATCGCATGTCTGTGTATCATGCTCATCATTGACTACATACTGGGAGCTGAAGCACAACATCTCAATGCCTGGGTCATCCTGCAGGAAATTCTGGGTCACCCTTCTGAGTTCGGTGACAGTCTTGCTCTACAAAAAATGGGACTGGCAGGAGCCACCATTCTGACCATCGTTGTCAATGGCATTTTCGGCTTTCTGCTGATTCAACTGCTACATCTCATCGTCCGACTCTTTTAATCACCTCTCTAAAATTCTAAAACAATGAAAAATCTATTCCTTCTCTTATGTTTTATTGTCTTAGCTCAAGATGCTCTGATAGGTCAAGCCATTGATTATCCATCGAAAGGTACATGGCAACTTGGCTTAGGGTTCGGTGAAATTCCCATGGACGGAAGTTTCAAACCCAGTATCACCTTCGGCTACCATATAAATTCAAAATTCTATGCAGGAGTGATCTATCAGTTTAGAGATCAAATTCGCAGAGACGGATCCTCATTTAATGCAAAATCTTCCAAACTAGAAGGCCTACTTAGATCCACCGAAAAAGTCGCCCACCGATTTATGGCACATGTGCGATATACTCCTATAAAAAACGGACCCTATCTCTCAGGTGGTATCGTGTACAATGGTCAGGACATCGAAACAATGCAATTTGATGATAGAGTTCGTGTGGTACATAATGTGGAGTACTCCGGCAATCTGTCCATACAGCAATCCAGACCGGCAGGGTGGGGATTCGCCCTAGGACTCGGCTATCAATACCATTTTAAGAATGGAGTTTCGGCTGGATTTGAGTGGACACCGGCATGGGGCCAGTATCCTACCCCCACCTATCGATGGGATGGATCATCAGAATTTACTGAGGAAACTATCAATCGTTTGACTTCTCAAATGAATAACGCTTTCAGAAAGAGTGTTACGAATATGTATAAAGTATTTCACATCGGTCTCTCCTATCGCCTTCAATAATTCTATCTCTAGTCATTCTAAAATAAATAAAATGAAAATCACGAATAAACGCATACTCATTACAGGAGGAACTTCAGGTATTGGACTGGTCCTGGGAAGAAAACTAAAACAGCATAACAATGAGGTTATTCTTATGGGTACCAACCCCGAAAAACTCCTAACGCTACGCAAAGAAGGATTCACCACCCTGTCTTGTGACTTAAGCGATCCGGTACATATCGAAAAATCGATAGTTGAAATTCAAAACAAGTATCATCATATTGACATCCTTTTTAATAATGCAGGAGTTCAGTACAATTATGACCTTACGGGCCAGGGCTATCCCCTGGAAAAAATTGGAAAAGAAATAGCCATTAATGTCACAGGGCAGATTATCCTGACCCAGTTACTTCTGCCCCTGCTCCATCAATCCAATGACCCCAAAATCATTTTAACTACATCAGGACTGGGAGCCTTCCCTAAGCAGGATGGATTAAATTATAGTGCAACTAAGGCTGCCATGCGAAACTTTACGGTGGGCCTGCGATATGCCTTAAAAAATACACACATTCAGGTACATGAATTTATCCCCCCGGTGACCGATACTGGGATGACCAGGGACAGATCAGAGGGTAAGATGTCACCAAAAGTCCTGGTTGACCAGATCATACCACAGCTGGAACGTGGTCGCAAAGTATTGACTGTGGGAAAGATGCGCCTTTTTCTATGGATTGCCTTTTTATTTCCCGGTATAGCCCACAAAATCATCTCATAAAAAGAAGAGTTCCTGTACATGTCGAAAACAGATTTCCTATCTTCCTTACAGAAAAAATAATTACCTATCAAAACGAACGATTTAAGAGAGGATTTTTTCCGTGAGGAATATGGAAGGATGGTATCCGTGATTGCACGCTATTTTTCGGATCATGAAATAGAGAAGGCTGAAGGTATCGTCCAGGAAACCATTTTGGAGGCCATACAACAATGGAGAAGAATTGGAGTTCCTAACAATCCCCGGGTCTGGATGTACCAAAGAGCACAAAATCTCAGTTTAAACACACTTAGACGCGAAAAGAACTTTCATGAAATGCTATTGGAGGACACTGCCGAAACTGCTTCATTGATAGAATTCGATTTTTCGGAAGAATCCATTCTGGATGAACAGCTACACATGATGTTTGCCTGCTGTGATCAAAGCTTGCCGGAACAAACTCAGATTGTACTACTGCTCAAGCTTCTCTGCGGACTCAGTGTGGGGCAAATCGCTGAGGCTTTCGACACTAAAACTGAGATTATTGATCATCGCCTCCATCGAGGACGCGAAAAACTACAGGAAAACGGATTTCAGCTACAAGATGCCGAGGATTACCTTCAGCAGCAGCCTAATGTATTAAAATGCCTGCATCTACTTTTTGACGCATCTTATCGGCCTGGCATCAAAGATAAAGTGCTACAACCACTTCTGAGCGATGCAGCAATCCAACTCGTAAAGATCCTGATCGATCATCCCTTCATAGTCGACAAAGGAAGTAGTCACAGTTTATTGTCTTTGATGTATTTAAATCTGGCAAGAAACAATGACAGATTTGATGAATTATCTAATATTCTGATTGATAGAAAGAATCGTGATCGAAAACTCTGGAACCCAACCCTCATCCAAATGGGGCTGGAGCAGCTGACTTCCGCAGTAGAGTTTAACACGATTTCACCTTATTTAATTCAAGCCTGTATTTCAGCAGAACACTGCACTGCGCCAGATTTTAGTACAATTAAATGGAGTGCTATTATGGATCTGTACGATCAACTTATATTTCTGGTGGATGAACCTACACACCGAATGAATAGAGCAGTTGCGCTGGCAATGACAAATCAGCTGGACGAAGCCATCGAAGAGCTGGCATTACTCAGTCAAACATCAACACTTTCTGACCACCCTCAGCTTCATGCGACCCTTGCTATGTTATATGAAGGAGATCACGACTATCAGATGGCAATGCATCATTACAAGATGGCCTACAATCAACCTCTGAGCGCCATTGATCAGAAGTTTGTGCAACAGCAGCTGAAAAAGCTCCAGATCAACTGTTGATAAATCTCTCTGTTGACGACATGGAAATCATCACCCGTAAATCGCAAATAGAGAATATACTCAACCCTCTTCTGGAACCTGATGCAATACATCTGACATCTCTTGCCAATGGTCTACATACCCAACTACTACAAAGAAAGGTGCGATTCCCAATGCTCGAGTATGGTGCAGAAATTCTATTCGAGCGGGTAAAGGTGGAAGACCACATCAGTCTTTGTAATAAAATACACACATTCAAAACCGAGGGTGGTAATGTTATACTGGGTAAGTTGCTGCAGTTGCAGCTACCTTTCGATTGGCATGTCTCGATAGACCGGGCTACGCAGTATATTAGCCAGGCTGATGTGTGGTATGTCTGCGATATTATTGGTGAACGAGTATACGGCCATTCTCTGTTACATTTTCCAGATAAAACAATCGAAATACTACAAACCTGGCTTTTGCACGAAAACTACTGGGTCATTCGGGCAGTAGGTGCGGGTATCCATTATGCTGTCAAAAAAGGCTTGAGTAGAGAATATGCGTCACAGACGTTCGAGATGCTAGTGGATAACGGAAAAGCCACTAATAAGGAAATCAGACAAGGTATTGGGTGGGCTGCAAAAACCACTGCCAAATTCCATCCGGATATTATAGTATCTTTTAGAAAACGTATTGAGGACCCATCACTATGTGACCATTGGTTTAGAAAAAAAGTACAGATGGGACTGGAAAGAAATCAATATGCCCAGAGAAATTGAGGTAAAATCAGTACTCAATAAGTCAAAGAGAAGAGATTCCTGGTTTCTTGACGATTATACATTTAATCCCTACAGCAGCTGTGGATTTAATTGTCTCTATTGTTATATACGGGGAAGCAAGTACGGATCCAATCTTGAAGAAACGCTGTCAGTCAAAGTAAATGCCATCGAGCTACTTGAAAAACAATTAAGTCGACGGGCCAGGAACGGTCAATATGGGTTTATTGTAATTTCTTCCGCCACGGACCCCTATCAGAAAGTTGAAAAAGATTATAAACTAACA
>JAUILM010000582.1 GCA_030432855.1 Bacteroidia bacterium | reverse complement strand
GTATTCCTGCATATGGACTTTTACGGCATGCTCTGTTCGGGGGAAAGGTGCCAGACGTTCATCCCGTAATGTCCGTCCACTGCCCATCTCCTCATTGTGAGGATATTCTTCCAGGAAATTGGGAGGCACGGTAATATCATCTAAGGGATACATGTCGACGTACTCCTGAGGCGCCTGTCGGGGGTCATGTGGTGCGTTAAAGGCCAGGTACATAAAAAAAGGATCGTCAGATGCTTTGACTGAGTCGAAGAAGGAATCCGCATCATCAGCTACGATTTCGCTCCAATGCTTGCCGCCTTTCCAGAATCCTCCAAAAGTCGTATCCCAGGGAAGCCAGTTGTGATCTTCCGGATTCAACGGTCGATTGTACCCTGCTTCGGTCTGATTGGGCATGCCAGGGCGTATGTGTCGTGCATCTCCAAATACCTGGTCAGCTCCCACCGTGATGTGCCATTTGCCACTCATGAAGGTGTTGTATCCCTCATTCTCAAAAAGCTGGCTCCACAAAGGCTGATCATATTGGTCCTTTTTCATCAATGAATCTGCCTCATGTGCATTCCAGATTGTCCGACCGGTGAACATCATCGCTCGTGAAGCCACACATATGGCACCGTTCCAGCCTCCCATATTAAAAGCCTGCGTGAATGTAGCACCCTGATCTACGAGCCGATTCAAATTAGGGGTCTTAATCACCTCGTTTCCCAGTGCGTGAATTGTATTGAAACTTTGATCATCAGCGAAGATGAATAAAATATTAGGTCGTTCAACAGAAGATGATTTTTCATCATTATTTCTGTCACAACTTATGCTCGAGCATAGCAGAGCGATCCAAAGTATATGGGAAATCTTCATCTAATTAAGATAAGGACTTATTTTCTGTTAATGGTTGTTGGGAATTCTAATTTCATCAATCTTTCCGGCTACTTCGATGCCTGAACTGGTTCCTTTATCTCTAAAGATTGATTTTCCGGTCTTTTTATTCACCAGGTGAATGGAAATCCGCGAGGTCATGCTTTCCTCTACTCGACCATCCATGAATCCCTGGATGGGAGCTGCCAATTGAGTACCTTCTCTTCGTTCAGCAATGACCTCCAGCCGCACAGACTTCTTCTCTATTATTATTTTAACTTGCTCGGTGGAGATGTCGCAAGAAATAAGTTTTGATCCATTGTATGTGGTAAATGAGATGAGATGATCCTGGAGCCATAGTCCACCGATAAATCCCACAAAAGAACCGGTGAGCCAGGGAATTTTTGCTACACTGATTTTTGCGGAGATATTTTTTTCTGAGAAGTGATTGCTTTGCATCCATACATAGGCACTGGGAAATGAATGCCCCCAGTCTTTTTCCATATAGCCTCTCCCACCAGTAAAGTCAAATTGTTTTCCTTGCCACTCGAGCATTCCTGTGATATCATGATCCATACTCACGATGCCATGATAGCATTCCATGAAAGGCACAAAAGAATAGGGACCCATTATACCCGGGCTGTACCACTTGCTCGGCCAGGGTGTTTGATTCTCAAACCTTAGATGACCTTTTATATCAGGGAGATCCAAAACCATTTCCTCAGCTGAAAACTCATTCTTATCCAGGTGGATCAAAAACTTACCAGGATCTGCACTAAAGGAGTAAATAGGAAACCTCAAATATTCTGAGGTGCAATTTATTCCATCAAGGAGTTGAATAAATGCCTGTTGATTTCCATTTTCGTCCATGGCCACTCCAGGGATAATTGCCATAGCTTTTTCCTGATCGGCGGTCACTATTTTAAAATACCAACCTTCAAAGAAATTATGCTTTTTGCCCCAACCATGATACATTTCCGGATGAAAAAGTGATCGAAGTTTGTGGGTAATCATTTCGATATTTCTAGGAGGTTATGGATTCACAGATGAAGTCAGGTACGATCCCCGTGGTTTTTATATAGAACTCAGCCTGATCTGGAATGGTATTTCCACTAAGCACCAGTGCAGTGTCAATTCCAAACTTGTTGCCTCCGATGATATCCGTATGCAATGTGTCTCCCACCATCAGTACATCATCCTTTACATAATTGTTGTTTTGATTGATATGTTGAAAAGCAAAATTGAATATTTGAGCATCAGGCTTTCCAAATCGGATAAAGGTTTTTCCCACTACATGTTCGATGAGGCCGGCAATACCACCAATGGCCACCGCGATTTCGTCATCAGATACAGGGTAGGTTTTGTCAGTATTTGCAACCACCACAGGTACGTTGGTGCGGCGTAGAAGATTAATGGTCTTGTTCAGATCTTCCCTCCAGTCAAATCCTTCGTCATCCAGTAAGACGAGTACCCGGATTTCATGCGTCTTTCTATGTTGTAAGTCCAGTTTCGAGATGGGAATGGTGATCAAATCCATGGCCTCCAGATATACCGCCGAATCCTTTGTGCCTAAATAGGCTACTCTTCCATCTTTGACTTTGTGTCTTAGGTAATCCCGGGCCAACATCCCTGAGCTGATGATCTTATCAACCGTAATGTCATGCAGACCATTTCTTTGATAGAAAGATGCTAATTGCGAAGGGCTTCGTGATGCATCATTCGTCAGAACGTAGAAGTCGATATTATGCTCTTTCAGATATTCAAAGGTGTCTCCAATATTAGGGATCATTCCCGATGAATTCTTTAGTACGCCAAAAGCATCAAAAAAAACGGCTTTGTATTGCCGGACTATTTTTTTAAAGGAATCAATATACATTTTCTTAAATCTTCAATGCTTTTAGAATTCTCTCGGTATTATACTTTTTATCAAGGCTGGGGAAATATATTTCAAAAGCCTCCTGCTTTAATTTTAGTGCAAACCGATCCAGGTAGAAATACCTGCCAAATTTAACTACATAGTTGAGGAGGAAAAATCGATAAGCTTCTTTTATAAATCTAACCTCTTGTTCAGAGAGGGGAAATACCTGGTGGTAATGTTTAAGGAAGGTGATAAATCTGTCCTCCATCATGGGATCTACCGTATAGCTGAAAATGGTCTGGTCTCCCTCGGAACGCACTACCCTGGAAAAGAAATAAAAATCGAGCACCCGGGTACTCATACGAAACCAATCGTAATCCCACCTGGCATATAGATGTGTTTCTTTAGTAACGGAGAAATTTCCAATATTCCAATCAATAAAGACAGGTATGACTTCAAAGTCTTTATAGTTCAATTTATTGGCATTCTCAAAAAACAGGTCACATTGCCGCGTTATCTCGTCCGCAACCATCCGATGTTCAAATTGTCCTTCCTCTGAATCCAGAATTTCAAGGAGATCCAGAAGATCCTTTTCCATCGTCTTGGAGGAAGGTGGCAGCACATCGGTTAATTCGGAGCAAGCTGCATGAAATTTGGCTAGTTCTTCACCCAGCGTTTCAATTTGCTGCGTTGAAAGTATTCTGGGGAGCTTTTCCTGGACTCGAATCGGGTTGTAAAATACCACCCATACATCCACACCCGCCCGATTGTAACGATATGTGAAAACTTCATTGTCTTTCGTGAGCGAACGACCGATGAAGTGTTCGTAGGGATAGAGCAGATTATTAGCGAGGACATTGATAATCTTATGATCCTCCTTGAAGTGTTCGTAATGACCGAAATAAGAGAGCTTAGCTATTACGAAGGCGTTTCGTTGTAGGTTGACTTTAAAGACATGATTGGTAGATACTTTGGCACTGATATCTTCAACACTTACGATTCTTTTGGAAGTGGTATAGCGATTCCATGCCAGTGAGATGATCGCTGAATAGTCTATAAATCGCATATTTTATATGATTTCGAAGTATCGCTTTAGTTCCCAATCGGTGACGGCCTCCTGAAATTGATTCCATTCCCAGAGGCGGGATTTACAAAAATGATCGACAAAGGCTGATCCGAATAATTCTTCAGCTACTTCGGATTCTTGCATTTTTACTGTTGCTTCTTTAAGATTCGTCGGAAGTGTGGTCAGATCTTCCTTAGCATATGCATTTCCGACGATGGGGTCCAGATCCAGCGGAAGTTCATTTTGGATGCCGTAAAGACCGGCTGCCAATGAAGCAGCGATCGCCAGGTAGGGATTCGTATCGGATCCAGACACCCTTGTTTCAATCCGGGCGCTGGCACCTGAACTTTCTATCACTCTGAATGCACAGGTCCGGTTGTCATATCCCCAGCTTACGTGTGTGGGAGCCCAGGAGCCTGGTACCAATCTCTTGAAGCTATTGACGGTGGGGGCAAACATGGGAAGGATATATGGCAGGCAGTAGAGTTGACCTGCCAGATAGTGCTGAAAAATGGTGGATGATGTACCTGCATCGTCAAAGGCAAAGGCATTCTTTCCC
>JAUILM010000004.1 GCA_030432855.1 Bacteroidia bacterium | reverse complement strand
ACATTCCTTCAGATGTACTTAAATGGTGGAGAACTTAATGGTATAAGAATCCTCAGCCGCACCACAGTACAGGCGATCATGGGCGATCAAACGGGAGATCTATACGCAAATGGTGATGAACATTATGGACTGGCTTTCGGCGTACTGACAAAGCACGGCCAGGATCTTGGTGGTCGTGGATCTGAAGGGACTTTCGATTGGGGAGGCTATTTCAACACGCAGTATTTTGCCGATCCAAAAGAGCAAATTATCGGTGTGATCATGAAACAGACACAGGGTACGTCAAATGACAACACGGGATGGAGATTTAGAATTCTGGTGGGACAGTCGATTGACGATTAGAAATTCGAGATCCTAAACCAGTATCAGTCCCTTGGCTCTAAGTGCCTGATAAAAGGATGAGTTTATCAATTCGGAGAAATCAGGATTAACCGCCTCCTGATATGATTTCTTAAATTCTTCGCAGGATATGGGATGCTCCATGATTTCTGAGAAAATATCTAAGATCCAGCTTTGTGATTCTATGGGCACTATTAACTCCTCTGATCCCATAGTGGATTCAATGGAAAGTCTGACTCTGCCCCCTTGTTCATCAGGTTGGATCGATACGGGTTCTCCACCAATCCACATGACCATTTGATGATTAGACCAATCGGCAATTTGTTGGTTGGTGGTAGCGTCTAGGATTTCATCAGGATCCAAAGTAGTTGCAGGTATCTCAAAATCAAACCATTCCTGGAGCTCAAATCCAAAACCTCTTCGATGCATATAGTTGTAGAGTGCCTTATTCAGGCCCTCACCGTAGATTGGATGATCGGCACCCTGCCTGTCAACATGTTGCAGGTCATTCTGTGCAAATCCCTCAAAAGTCGGACCCACAGCCTCTACAGTATATGTAGCCGGACTGAGACCGACTGGACTATGAGCTGTCATGGTGAATCGATGCCAATAGGCTGAGGAGACATATCCACACTCAAAGAGCTGTCGGACCACCTCCAGAGCATCAATTGTTTCCTGCGCTGTCTGTGTGGGAAAACCATACATTAAATATGCGTGCACCAGGATATTCTGATCTCTGAAGTTTTTCGCCACAGTAGACACCTGGGCTACGGTCACCCCCTTCTGCATCAACGTAAGCAATCGGTCCGAAGCGACTTCCAGGCCACCAGAGACCGCAACACATCCCGACCTTCTGAGTAACCGGCAGAGATCTTTCGTAAAGGTCTTCTCAAAGCGAATATTGGTCCACCAGACGATGATCATATCCCGTCGGATGATCTCTATTGCCAGGTCCCTAAGGAGTCTGGGAGGTGCCGCTTCATCCACGAAGTGAAACCCATTGTGTCCGGTCTGTTCCATGATCTCCTCAATACGATCACAAATGAGACCGGCTGTCAACGGATCGTAGCGACTGATGTAATCCAAAGAAACATCACAAAATGTACATTTACCCCAGTAACAGCCATGAGCCAGTGTCAGCTTGTTCCATCGACCATCACTCCACAATCTATGCATGGGGTTGAGAAGATCCAGCACCGACAGGTACTTATCAAGCATTAGATCACTGTAATCGGGTGTGCCCGTTTGCGAGAGATTACAATCCCGGAGCTCGGCACCATCTATCCATGTAGTACGTCCTTCTTTGAGTGTATAGGTCCTTTTTAGTTTGTCAATATGGCGTTCGCCCTGCAAATGTTCTATCAGGCAGCGCAATGGGATTTCTCCATCATCCAGCGTGATGAAATCGACGTATCGAAACACACGATGATCCTGCAGGGACCGGAGTTCTGTATTGCAATACCCTCCCCCGATAGCGATACGTATATGAGGGTGCTTGCTCCTTATATGCTGGCCTACCTTTAAGGCGGCAAACAGATTACCAGGAAATGGCACTGTCATACAGATCAGATCTGGAGCGAACATGGTAAGCTCCCTGTCCATTATTTGGGACATACTTCTGGTTACAATCGTCTCCCTCGCGTTGAGCTGAATCTCCATTTCCTCAAAATTGGTCAACGACTGAGAGAGTGATTCGGCATACTTAGAAAACTGGAACCAGGGATCTATTGTCTTCTGAATGAAATCTCCTATATCTTCGAGAAAGAGTGTGCCCAGATGCTTTGCTTTGTCAGCAACTCCCAATGTTCCAAAGTAGTAGTCACCTCTGTCGAAATTCCTGAATCGAGGACCTTCCGGAAGAAAGTCACGAGCAGCGATGGTATGTGCCAGTGCAGGATTTTTGCCCTGTATAAAGGCGATCACAGGATCAATAGCTAGCAGATATTTATGCTGAAGAGAATAGATTCTGAAGCAATCTTCATCAAGATCAAGATCACGATCCGTCACTTCCCGGAAAACAGATGCTAAGCCATCTCTGGAAAAAACGTCCAGGATAACCTCGAGACTAAGATCAATTTGCCTGGATGATACCCCTAGCGTATTAAGGTATCCTTTCAAATACATGGTAGCAGGATAAGGAGTGTTCAACTGAGTGAAAGGAGGTGTGACGAGAAGTACCTTCATCTATTAGATTATAATGTATGCCCCACAAAGAATTGCCGCTACAAACTATTGTCTAAGATCCCTGACCTATCTGTTGCCAGACACTATTCCCTACTACGATACTGGTGTCATCTGGATCAGTCGTCAAAACGATCCATCATTTCCTTCCAGTTTGTAAAAATGATCTCTTCCTCTTCAAAGAATTTCCAAAGGTCAGGATCTGCAAACATTTCTGCCTCCCAGACCCGTTGTTGCCATGAGTTAGTAATTTCTTTCAACTCTTCACTGTGATCAGACGGATGAAAGATGATTTCAGTGATACCATTTGGTAGTTCTTTTACCAGTGCTTTGAAGTTCTCAAGCTTCTCTTCATAGGTTTTGCCTGTAGGTACTGAGGTAAAGAAATCCAACTTAGGCAAGCTATAGTTCTTTACATGGCTAATCATTTCTTCCGTAACCGGATATCCTGCTTTTTTAAAATGTTCAACAACTACAGGATTTTGCATACTGATCACCATGGCCGGAATGCGGTATTCTTCAGCAACTTTCAAGTAGGCTCCTGTGTAATCATGATGACCGTACAGGGTACCCATATGTGTATCAATATGTGACGGGTTGAAGCCATCTGCAATTGCCCTTTCTATTTGCGCTCTAATCTCTGCCTCGACTTCTTCAGCCGAAGCACTACTAACTACCTGTCGTACACTGTGCCACATTTTACCTTCCGGATCAATCAGGCCTGGCACTTTATCAGTATCAATAACGGTAGGCCAACGGTAGGTCTTCCACTCGCTCGTCAGTGTCAAATGCAATCCCAGGTCAAACTCCTGATACTGTCGCCTCCAATCAGCAATCTCCTCATATCCGGGACATGGCACCATTACAGCCGCCGACTGAATCATTTCGTTTTGTAAATAATATACAGCGGAAGTATTTGCTCCCGGAGACATACCAATATCATCCGCATGTAGCATAATAATCTTCCTGCCCGATGGATAGCCCAGCTTTTCTGCCCAGGTCTGACTCTGAACAGGAATTGCCAGAATCAACACCAGCAATAAAGCCATCAATTGTTTATAAATTCCTGTCTTATAGCGCTTCATACAATTTAAATTAAGGCAATGGTCTAACCATGATATCTTTATAGTATACCGTACTACCAGGATCGTGCGCCTGCAAGGCAAAGGTACCGTTACTGATCACCCGACCTTTAGACCCCTCTTCACGCAGTGGATTTTCGGGCTCAGTATAGTCGACGACCACAATATCATTGATCTTCACAATCACTCGCTTACCCTCCACTTTGATATATTCTGTATACCATTCATCATCACCGACATATGTCTCCTTTACATCCAAAATGGAATAAAGACTTCCCGTACGACGCCAATCTCCTTGTGAGTTGTTTACCTGCACCTCATATCCTTTAGAAGGCCATCCTTCATCCTGGTACATGGTGTGGAAATATATACCAGAATTTGACCCTTTCTTAGTCATCACCTGCGCTTTAAATTCGAAGTTTTTAAAGTTGTGATCTTCAACTGGGCCGGTGTAGAAGAGATGAGATCTTGGTCCATTCACTACAATTTTACCATCTTCCAACTTCACCGAAGCGTCGTTTTCATTGTTGGTCCAATCTTCAAGAGATGTACCATCAAATAGTGAAATCCAATCACCCTGAGCGAAAGATGTGGTCAATCCCCAACCCAATAGAAATACAAGTGTGAATATTTGCCTTTTGATCATATTTAAAATTTTCGAAAAGATACAATGATTCCTGAAATCCTGAGGGCTGTACCTAAAGCAATGGCCGGTAAATCTGCAGATTTGTGTACGAATCTCCTTTTGCTGGAAGGTGCTCATATTCGACAGATAACAGTCCTCCCAATATCACCTTTCGTATTGCCCGGGCGATCATCCTATTATCTGTATACTGTTCGGAAACTATTGCCCCACTTTCGATATAACACCGAATAGACTGCGTTGCATCGATATGGTGCTGTTGGCCATCCAGTACCATTGCAAATTCGGCATGTGATTCCTCTCCGTCAATTGTCCAGTTGAGATTTACCTGGATACCGTCCTGGTATGATTTGAGTCGATAAGTAGCAGCCGTTGGCTTAGTACCAAGGGAATAGTGCGACTTCTCGGGTATGAATATCCAATCCTTGAGGTATGGTTGTAACGTAAAAGCATGGGTACTTATGCGCCAGGGAGGGTCCTTTCTGTTTTCATCTGCCTGATATAAAATGAGTCGATTGCCATCGATATCTCTCAGATGAGCTTCGCGCCACATCCAGCGTTGATCCACCGGATCTACATCAAAGGAAAAGCCAGCTAACCTTAGATTCGACACCAGCTCCTCCAGATGGTCGGATTCGAAGTACAAGACAGGTGCATCATTACTCGCATTTATTTTTTCCATATGATGAATGGAGAATGTCGAATTTCCATCGGGGAATATCATGCGGGCATATCTCGGTCGGCTGTCGACAATCAGACGAAGACCCAGGCACTCATAGAATCGTACAGCACGATCCAAATCAGAAGAAGAGATTGTTACCTGATTGAGATCTATCATGACTTTCCGTCAATTTCACCACCTTCAGGACCATAAAAAATCACCCAGGTCGCAAAATCATCCGTAAAGGTTTCAAAACGATGCTCCACACCCGCCGGAACAAACAGGAAATCACCTGCCTGAAAAGTATATTCCTCAGCTCCTTTACTAAAAGTGCCACTGCCTGAAATAATCACATAGACTTCATCCCGTGTGTGCGGCGTTTGATAATCCTGCCCAATCGGCTGATACACCTCCACGGATAACGAACCATGGGCAAAGACTTCATTGAACCTTTGTTTTGCTCCTTCGAGTGCTTTAAGTGCTACTTTAGGGTCGATCTTCATTTTTATAGCTATTACAGAAACCCTAAAGTAGCACCTTACATTTCAATATTCAACCTGTGCTCCAGGCTGTTATTCAGTTATTATCATTTTTCTCGTCGACGTATACCTGGGAGAATCCAATTGATAGTATAGCACTCCCGATCTATTCAGCTGATCTCGACGTACCGAAACTTCGTGAAGTCCCTTAGTGTAATTGCCGGTAAAAGTATACAGTAGCTTACCGGTAGAATCATAGATACTGAGGGTAGCCTTGGTCTTTTCCGGTAGATAAAAACCAATGGATGTTTCAACCTTAAACGGGTTAGGCGTATTTTGATATAACTCAAAGATTCCTTCAGTCACCTTCCATTGATCTTTCAATGTTACGATCTCCACTACACTACTGGCATCATTTCCACTTTCTCGCTCAAAAAGATCATTGAGATCCTGCGCATGTGCTACTCTACTGGTCTCGCAAGTGTTTCCTCCCTGTACCACAAGTAGTACATCACAGAAGTCAGCATTTCCAGCAGGATCGATTACCCAGAAACGAACTGGTTGCGTACCCGTTGGGCAGGTAACCTCCAGGTACGAAGTGTCGTCCTGCCATTGGTCATCTCCTACTCCATCAATTAGCTCAATTCTGAACTCAAGTAGGCTATCCGGGATGCCACAGGGTGCAATGCTGGAAGCATTAAACTCTTCGGCCCAAACAACTGCCATAGAGGTATCAATCTCGCCATCGCCATCCAGGTCCATATCATTGAGGGTGGCTGTCAGGCTGGTGACACACACGGCAGAAGGTTTCTTAGTATTCTCGATTTCGAAATCATAGAATGCATAACTCTCATTTTGACAGAGATCAGTGACCCGTACCCTAAGTCTGTATGCACCAACTAACAAATCCTCAATTGTAGCAGAAGCCATCGCATCTAAGGATCCGATTCCATTTGTGATAGCTGCAGACGAATCCCCCATGATTTGCACTAGTTCATAGGCGTATTCCAGTGTGCCACAGGCGTCATCTGCTGTGATACCAAATTGGAAGTTGTAGCTACATCCACTTGCCTCGACTACGCCACCATTGTCAATGGGTCCCGAGATTTGAACAGAAGGTGGCACGGTATCAATCAAAATGATCTTCTGCACGAAACTATCCAATGCATAGCCTTCTTTCCACCAGGTATCATCAACGGGCTTACCGTCACACCAGTCTGCAAAGTACCAGGTCCTGTAGATCTTATAGCATCCTTCATCACCACCGACTATCTTGAATACTTTATCAGTTCTGCCGACTCCGACAAGTCTGCAATCATCATCAAAATTATATGTGGGCATACCCGTGACCTGGGGGTCGGCCACTCCTCCTATCAGACCACTTCCATCGTCAAGGTAGGAGACATCACAAGCCTGTAACGTAGTATCTGAGGGCAAGTCAAACATATACTTGCTGAGTGTACATGCATTTCCCACCCAGATGCGCTGAAGCAAAGTCAAGGTATCGGTGGTACTGTGATCGGTCGCACCTGGCTCACACGCTTTGGATATATGCCACTTTCGCAATATATAACCCTGACCACAACCATCGAAATCCGTCCAGACTTCCTGTCGGCATTCTATGTCTGCACCACAATTAGCACCTATGATACCTTCGGACCAATGCAACGTATCTGCTAAGTAGTAGCAGTTGCTGATGATACTATCTTTCCAATAAGTACCCAGATGATCGTCATACACCTGCACCTGAACTGTTTCAGTGACACAAGTGCACTGTGCATGATCAATAAATGTGGTAGCCGATGGAATCGGATTTCCTGCAGCATCCACATATCCACCATAAGGATCAATCCATGCTTTATTGTAACCTCCGAATATACTGTCTAACGCAGCAAATGCATCCGGGTCATTTTCCATGGCCCGTGCTACCACCTGGTCTATTCCATCTTGCTTATAGGTCACGCAACTAATTTCCACTGATTCATCTACATGACGCAACACCTCTATCGGAGTTTTGTCTTCCACATAAATGTCGCTCCATCCGACGTTCCAATTGCACCAGTAATCCATCGCTAAAATCTCGACGGGAAGTGCACCACAAACATCGTCACAGGTAAATGCAACTTCTGGCAACCATCCCCCACCGATCAGCCTCCATTCATCCACGATGGCATCGAGTTCAAGATCGGAATACTCCATCTTACCTATACACGATGAGGATTCAATTTCTTCCTTATGGAATTTGTCACGGAAGGTATCCTCACTCTGATAAGCCTGCTTGAAGAGGTGCGCAAAAGATTCGTCATCCAGGAATTCATCGTGACAGAGCTGAGTCGCATATCGGATCAGATCATACTGCCAGGCATTCCAAACTACCTCAGAGCATGTGCTACCGTCTTGAATCAACCATTGAAGTTGTTGCGCATAATATCCTGACTGGGAGTCATATGTGTCTTGTGCCAGGATAACAGGTTCCCATAAGGTGTCACCGTGCGTTCCTACATAGCATACTCGCACAGAATCACACAGGTCGAAGTAAGTGTTGTACCAGTCCTTCCTTCTAATCAGCAAGGTAGATATGGCACAATTGTCCCAACTTCCTTCGTCGACTGATATTGCATCCACAGTACCCTGCTTGTCAGATAAACTGACAATCAGACCTTTGTTTGTGGTGACGACTGGTTTCAGTTGATCCTTTACCAGTATCCAATAACTAAATGTTGATCTGTTATGACAACTATCCAGTACCTCGTATACGATTTCCACAGGTTCATCGGTCATCGGTAGGCTGATCACATCATCCGATCTATAACAATGACCGGTATCGACAGGCGTCAGGCAGTATTCTCCGGTATTGAACAACAACCAGGATCCTATACCTTCTATCGAGGCTTTTGCCTGAAGTATCCCACTCCAATCATCTGTGACACAAATAGAGGGCACCCTAAATAAGCCAGCACATGCGTGTGATTCTGCCGGAATGATAACGACTGGCTGACCATCTGTATCGTAGCAGTGTACAGTAGTAGAGCCTGCAATCGCATCACCAGGCCAGATCACATTTTCTGGATTAAATTCATCATATTTGGCACTTACCACCGGTGCAGCGGTATCCAGGTCTACCACCCAAAACTCACAGGTAGCGTATACGGGTGCACCCGCTCCACCAGATGTTACCAAGTCACTTTCCTCCACTATGCAAAGTGGATCACTGACCATTCCATAACAGTCCTGCTTCAGCTGAAGACTATACTTTGTCACACGAGTACATCCATCATTACTAAAGACAGTACTATCCATGTGAACTGATAACCCGCACGAACTGCTAAAAGGAATACCCGCATAATCGATGAGGAATAGTGTATCACAGTCTGTTTCTCCATCGTCAGGACATACATCAGGAAGAATCAGGTATGGCCCAAAGTCACCGTCTCCACAATAGGTCGTATCCCTGGTCTGACAGTACAGATTATTGATATTGATCTCAGGCAGTCGCATGACCACGATCGTATCAAATACGCTGGCTCTAACGCCATCTCCGGAAATCGCATACCATTCTCGGTAAATCACTTTGGCAGTATCCTGCTCGCCAAGCACACAATCATACGTATCGATCCAATCTCCGGCATGGAAGACCTCCAAAGATCTATCATTACATGTTTCAAAAGCTTCCGGCTTAGGATACAATGGATCTTCTATATCTAACTGTAGTAACGGATCCGTACAATACACTGTTTTGCTCAGAGTTTCTCCAAAGTAAACCTGCTTGGATCCATTTACTGTAATCTCTGTCCAGCAAGTACCCTGGGGACATCCTGCAGGCCCTACAAATTCAATGGTAGCTTTAATTCTCCTGCCGATAGCACTGGCTGTCAATATATTATCGGGAATGACCGGACCATCAAAATACTCGAGCGTAACCTTATAGAAGTCAGGTCTTGGTATAGCTACACGGGGATCGACCAGTAGCATTGCCGGGGTGACTTCCAACATACAATCAGGACCCAAGCCCACATTTATGGATGCCAGGCAAACGACATCAATACATGAGATGATTTCCGCAAAATCACTATCATCTTCATCTATTATTCCATCGCCATCTACATCAATCATTTCGAAAGAATTGTCCCGCAAGCTATCATCCACATTTATATCCTGATTTATCGAGTCCAAATCACTATCGAAATCTATGATCTCAATACCTGCAGTATCTGTAGCATTGGCAATCTCAGCAACATTGACGGTAGGTACGATAATCTGATCAGTCATAGTAAATCGAATATCTACGACCACACAACTATCAGGTACCAGACCTCCTGGCATTAACTCATCACCTACTTCAAGGGTTCTGGCTGCGAGACTGTCGTTAACCAAACTCCATCCATTTTCTTCGACCAGCACCAGATTGACGGGTACGTAATCAACGATGGTAATATTGTCAGCTGGAATTCCTACACCACCTTCATCATTTCCCTGATTGTAGATTTTCAAATCAAAACTCACCGTATCTCCGGGTAGTACCACGTTATCCGGCTCACTGGGGGATAATTGTTTATTGATGGCAAGATCAAATCGTCGGGTGAAAAGATCCACATAGTCACTGTCATCTTCATCACCGGGCAAGGAATCAAGGAGCACATCATCCAAATCCGCATCTGTAAATGGATCATTAGGAGGTGTTCCCGGACCATCATCGTCATCATAGCCTGTGTCATCATCCGGATCACTATCTTCTTCTATGACCATATACTGATCATCACTGTCAGTAGAGATTTCTGCCCAGTTTCTAAACTGGAAATCACGCAGACCCTGTCCGGTAGGATTTATCCATGCTCTTATCATAAATGTGTCCGTAGCAAAATTATTGAGACCCACAATGTCTGGCAAGCTATCACACCACTGGACGACACTATCCATACTTATTACCTCCATGGGTATCGCATCGACAAACTCCATTCCTGAGGGAAGCACATCATTTACCGTGTACTTTCCAGAAGGTACATTTCCCTGATTGGCGACTATGATCCACATCGTCACAGTGTCGTCTGGGTTTACGAGCATGTCCTGGCCGGGAGCAAGTCCTTTAGTAAGTGCCAGGTCATATCGTGGTGGGAAAAATCCAGCATCAAGTGTCGGATCATGCGTACCTGAAGGTAAAAATCCAGTGGTGTCACTGAAACCGGTAAACTCATCTGCATCACTGTCCAGACTATCGGATGGCCCTTGATTTTGATAAGTTACCTGCCAGTTTGGTGCATTTCCATCCCCTGTGACTGCCGTTGAGACATCAAATTGTACCAGGTAATTTCCAGGTGGGAGATTATCAAACAGATAATGACCATTAGCATCCGTCATCATAGGTAGAATTGGATTCCCAAACGCATCAGTAGTAGCCAATTCGGGCATCATGGTCATGCTGTTCCAGACATACAGCGTGGCTGTAACGCCTTCCAGTGGATTTTCAGAGGGATCAAATAATCCATCTTCATTAATATCAATCCAGACTGTATCACCGAGCGAGACCGGAGCGTACAAACCAAAATCAACGGTCAGGTTGGATAGTGAATCGAAGGCACCGCTCAGATCATTGTCCGGCATCTCACCTAATGGTTCGTCGGCTAGCAGTGTTATTGTATCACTAACCACGGATCCCGGTAATGTCGGATTTCCATTTAATGTTCCATTATCATCGAGATCGATTCCTGCTCCCATTGGATCATCGGGATCAGGTGCGGGCTCATAGGGTCCAGTACCCGCTGCTGCACCTGAACTGGAAGCATAACCTTCCACAACTGAGCCCATAAGGAAATTATAGGCCGGTATTTCCACAAAGTAATCTCCGGCAATCAGCGAATCAAAAAGATACAGTCCATTCATATCTGTCACCACAGTATCAATGATGATACATCCCATCGGGCCCACGTAATGCAGGATTACATCTACGTTTGCAATTGGGTCTTCACCCGGATCTTGAATCCCGTTATTGTCGCTATCAAGCCAGACCTGATTACCTATACTGTGTAAGAGGGTAAATCCAAAGTCAAGTGTCAGATTGGATAAGGAATCAAGTGCACCTGATAGATCATTGTTTGGCATCTCTGATTGCGGCTCGTCCGATCCCAGGCTCAACGTATCACTGATCACTGCACCGGGGAATAACGGATTAGTAGTACGAATACCGTTATCATCTCCATCCACACCCATTGTGAATGGAAGATCCGGATCAATCGGTGCTAATGGATCTTCGTAAGTAATGTCTCCATCATAGTTTGCACCACCTCCTGAACTACTCGCATAGCCTTCTAACGGCCCGCCATTTAGGAAGTTATCAGACGTTATCTCCACTATATAATCACCCACAATGAGACTATCAAACAGGTACAGACCCATTCCATCCGTTAAGGTTGTATCCACGGAGATTAAACCTCCCATAGGATCAACTCTGTGAAGAACTACCTCCACACCTTCGATAAACAACTCACCCGGAGTGATTAGCCCGTCATTATTTGCATCTGACCACACCTGGTTTCCAATTGAATGTAATTCGAAGTAGCCGGCATCCAGTGTCAGAATTGAATCGTTCAGGTAAGTAAGCGAAACTGTATCGCTAATACCAAGACTGTTAATATCGCTATCTCCGATGGTGTCGCCCACGTTTTCCAGGGTGGGTGCAAGATGGGTCGGAATCGTACTATTGTCAAATACCACATAATAAGTGCCATATGGCAAGCTATCAAACAGGTACATACCATTCATATCGGTCATCAACGGCATAAGCGGATTACCGAATGCATCGAATGGTACCGGCAAACCAGTAGTCGCATCATAAAGTGTCACGGTGACACCCGGCAGCGGTACATCACCGGCATCCTGTCGACCATCTCCGTTTGTGTCCACAAAGGCATAATCTCCAATCACGCCAGGACTAAAGTATCCCGCATCCAGAGAAAGGTTAGTGTCACGACTCATTAGTAAGGTCGCAGTATCACTGTATCCGAGTAGATTCACATCGCTATCCATCTCATCCAATGACATGCCATTTACATTCTCAAGCGTTGGAGCCAGCAGTGAGAAACCTGAGACCGTACTTAAATCAAACTCTACAAAATATACTCCCGGTGGCAGACTATCAAAGAGATAGAACCCATTCACATCAGTCAATGTAGACCCTGTGATTGCATTACCAAAGGCATCTACAGTGACGGTATCACCAGTGACAGCATCTCGCAAAGTCACAGTCACCCCTGCAAGCGGGAGATCAGTCAAATCCTGGAGACCATTGTAATTCAGATCGAGGAACACTGTATCTCCAACTACTACCGGGAAGTAGTAGCCAGCGTCCAGTGTTAGATTCGAATCACCACTCATGACTAATGATGCAGTATCACTGCGTCCAAGAAGGTCCACATCACTATCATCCGGATCCAGCATCATTCCGTTCACATTTTCAAGTGTTGATGCCAATACGGGCATACCCGGAACCGTAGTCACATCAAATTCGACATAATACTCTCCGGGATACAGGCTATCGAACAAATAGAATCCAGATGCATCAGTCACCGTCATACCTGAGAAAGGCTCACCAAATCCATTGGTGGTGACAATCATGCCGGTCATGGCATCTCTCAGCGTTACGGTGACTCCCTCTAGTGGCAAATCACCACCATCTTGCAGTCCATTATAATTTACATCTACAAATACTGTATCACCCACCACTACCGGGTAGAAGTACCCTGCATCCAAAGTACGGTTTGTATCCTGGTTCATTAATGTAACGGTGTCGCTAAGACCCATACTGTTCACATCACTATCGTCAGGATCCAATGAACCGCCATTCACATTTTCAGTGGTTGGAGCAAGGACAGGACCTCCGGGAACAGTAGTTACATCAAAGGAAACATAATAGTCTCCCGGTGGTAAACTATCGAACAGATAAAAACCATTGGCATCAGTGACCTGAGTTCCAGTGATCATATTTCCAAAGGCATCCGTCGTGACAACGGTACCCGTAATAGCATCGTATAACGTGACAGTCACTCCTGCCAAAGGACTATCTCCTGCGTCCTGAAGACCATCAAAGTTTTCATCAATAAAGACAGTATCACCAAGAACCACCGGATAGAAGTATCCTGCGTCAAGAGTCAGGTTTGTATCCGCACTCATGGACACATCTGCAGTATCACTAAGTCCCATAAAATTCACATCACTATCATCCGGATCGAGCGAGCCGCCATTGATATTTTCAGTAGTAGGAGCTAGCAGTGGTGCGCCGGGAACAGTGCCCACATCAAACTCGACATAGTACTGCCCAGGTGGAAGGCTGTCGAATAGATAAAAGCCATTCATATCGGTCACCGTGGTACCTGATATAGTATTGCCGTAAGCATCCATGGTGACCTGAGCACCTGTCATAGCATCTAATAAAGTCACAGTTACCCCAGCTAATGGCATATCTGCAGGATCTTGCAAACCATTATAGTTGTCATCTATAAAGACGGTATCTCCAACCACAACTGGTAAATACCATCCTGCATCCAGGGTGCGATCTTCCTGGCTACTGAGTAGAAATTGGGTAGTGTCACTAATGCCATCCGCACCTATGTCACTATCGTTCGGGTCTAACGAGCCACCATTGGCGTTTTCTGTCGTGGGTATGTAAAGGTTACCCATATCGGCAGTCAGAATATCAAAAACAACGTAATACTGACCTTCGGGTAGTGAGTCAAACAAGTAGAGTCCAGTCATATCGGTCACCCTTGTATTACTGTAAGGTTGACCAAAAATGTCCATCGTCACGGGAACACCCATCATAGTGATGGGATCGATCTCAAACAAAGTGACCGTCACTCCTGGTAATGGTAGATCTACCCCATCTGTCTGTATTCCATCCAGATTTACATCTACGAACGTCGTATCACCCACACGTGTAGGTACGGTAAAAATAGCCGGATCATGACTATCCAGGTCACCTCGTGGATTTGTTCCCAGAGGAACACCTGTTCCAATTCCACCCAGATAGTCATCAGTCGGTGTACCAGGATTTCCACCAGGATTATCCGTAAAGTTTTGATCGAAAGGTGAGTCATTATCTTCCATTCTTTCCATCCCTAAAACATCCCGTGCCGATGATATTTTAGCCATATTGAGAAAGGCATTAGGTTCATCCGAGGTGCGTACCCGTACATACAGGCAGAAGGATACACTCTCTCCAAATTCTATGGGATTTGCAGTCAGGATTGAATCAAACTCCACAACATTGCCACCCAAGTCGGTCCATCCCGGGTTGAGAGCCGGTAAAAATTCAAGACCATCGAAAAGTGTATCTGCTACTGAAATCCTGTCAGCTGCAATATTCCCCTGACCATGTACTGATATCAGGTACTTTACTGTATCTCCGACAAAGAACGGAGGTACACTGGAAGGATCAAAAGTCTTTCTAAGAGCCAGATCAAAAACAGACACGGCAGCTGGATCATGATCATCCTCGCTTCCAATACCATTTATGTCCATGCTGGTAGTGTCATTGTCTCCAGGTGATCCGGGCATGGTGGCAATCTCCTGCGGTGAATTTGAATTAGGATCACTATCAATATCAGGCAGCTGATTACCATTCTCATCCTCATAGGCAATGATTTCAGCATAATTATCATAAACACCCGAACCGGTGCATGACATTGGAACATCAAGGGGTTGCTGGAGCCTTACATAAATACAAGCCGTATCAAAACCGCCAGGGGGTATTGGTCCCGGGAAGAAGACAGTCCGGTTAGCAGCAATTAAATCACCAATGTTAGGAATCAAAGTATAACCACACCCCAGATAATCCTGCACTACTATGTTTTCAGCTGCAATATTGCCCTGGTTATAGACTGTGATCTTAAATTTCACAGTATCATTATCAATGAGGATATCGTTAGTTCCTGACGAATCCACTTCCTTTATCAAGGCCAGATCGAAAATACAGGGATCCAGTATCTCTGATTGAACGGTGTCTTTACAAGCTGTGTCCACGAGAAACTGTGCAGTGATTTCAAACATGGCAGGACTCGATGGCCCCCATACAAAATTAATTTGAGCATTGCCAGTCAGCATGTCAGTGACGATGGTATCCATTCGGCCCAGATACTGCACCAGAATTGAATCTTCACCATTCAGAAAATCATAGGTATACGCTGCATCATTCCATGCAATATCGATCGTACCCATGCGAACTATACTATCACCCATTGGTACACATGGGCCGACATTCAAGTCCAGGCTGAGATCACAATCACTAATAAGGCCTGCATCGACGGTGGTATTGATGTCGCCATTGTTGAGGAAATACGGGCCGGTAAGCCCTGTATTGGGATTCGCATCACTATCCAGCGTGTCATTACCAACATCCTGCATAGTGAAGGCAAGACCATCCGGGGGAATAAATCGCACAATGTATTCACCTAGATTCAGGTTGTCAAAGAAATACATCCCATTTGCGTCTGTGGTGTCTACTCGAATATGAGGTCCGTTAGGATTATTAGCCGGATACAAAAGAACAATCGCTCCGGGAACCGGAAGCTCTCCGGGCTCAAAAATTCCATTTCCATTTTCATCAAACCATAGCGTATCACCCAGTGCAGTACCGGCAGCACAATTGACGACAGATACCTGAACTACCAAAGAGGCCGGACATCCATTTGCATCGGTATAAGTAACGGTAAATTCCTCATCCATCATAGGGTTCATAAGTGTGGGGAACATGATCGTAGGGTCATCCAATCCCGTAGCGGGAGACCACATAAAGTCTGAGCCAGTAATTGGTCCCGGCAAGAGAACATTCTGACCGAGGCAAGCATCAAGGGATACTGTGTCAGCAGTTTCAGGATTTACCGTCACACTTAGTGTATCATATACTACACATTGATCCGAAATAGCCCGGAGAGCGTACCTGTAGGTTATAGGCACTCCGGAAAGGTTCTGATATTGAAAGGTGGTCTGCGTTGTATCCGGATCATCCAGTGCACCAAGGAAGGAGCCTTCTACTGATAGCCATGTATAATCATATCCCGGCACGGGTACGGGTCCGACGATTGTATCTACACTGGAGCAAACAAACACTTCCCGCGGAAAATCAAATTTTATGACAGGTTGCATTTGATTAGAAAAGTCAAGAGCACAGACACAGGCGGTATCAGGATCTATCACAGCGATAAGGCGACAGGCCGTGCCGGCTGGAAATGTATCGCTGTACATTATTTCCAGCGTTCTACCCGGACCCAAAGAATCAATCAGTGTGGTATCTACAGACAGTAAAATATCTGCGGGAGTAGGTGTACCTGAATTGTCTACATCCTCATAAATCTTGAGGGGTATATTCGTGCCGGCAGGAATTCCAATCGTGCTGGCATTTTGAACATCCACCGAGTACATTAGTATCTCCTCGGTAGGAGGCAATTGAATCAGCATCCCCGAGAAGTTGCTCAAACTAAGACTGGGTTTCACAATTGAAATGGGAACATCAATAGATCCAGTCTGGACACCAATCTCACAGGCACCTGCTGTGACACAGGCCGATTCCGTGGTGCTAAAAGTCAAAATTCTCATCTGGTAGTCCTGACACTGTTGCTCCAGATCCTCGGCCGTGACATCAAAAGTGAAATCTATAAGAGAACCATTAGATAGTCCCGTAACAACAGGCCAATCAAGCCTTTGCTGACCTCCCATGTCGGTGATGATGGGATTCATCGTCATAGATGCATTTGGCCCTGGAGTATAAGAGTCAGGATCATAGAATACTCCGGGAGGCAGTACTACCCGAATAGAATCTCCTCCCATCGTAGTGACGCCCGGATCCGTGGTTACAAGGACACCGATATCCACCGTGGCCATATCATTAGTACATGGGTTTAATACAAACTCAGCGGACTCAAGATTGACATCATAATCAGCGATGGCACCACTAATGAAGATGCGGTTGCCAGGGAAAAATCTTCGATTTACCGGATCACCACAGGCATTCAGAGCATTGGCATAAAATCTGGCTGCCTGACCTGAGACCACATCACAAGTTGTGACTGTTTTAAATCGAATCACGACAGCATTATTGGGTATAAATCCATTGCCTGGCAAGCCATTGGACATCAAGGTAGGGTCCAGATCGGTGATTACACTCGCAAAGTGGTTGCCGTAAGGATTGTCAGGATCTGGTCCTGAGATGAAGCCGGAAGGAGGTAATTGAGGCCACATGTATTGGAAACTTCCGCTCACAAATTCATGTCCCACAGGCAGATCAAATGAGAGTTCCAGATCTCTCAGGCTACCTGACATGGTACTATTCATTACTACCTCATATAAGACGGTGTCACATAAATTAATGACAGTATCAGCAGGAGGTATATTCACCAGTAATCCCAGACCCGCAGTTCCCAGTGTGAATTCTACTGTGCTCGGATCCTGACATATGGCTTCTGCAATGGATGTCGGATATGTACTACAATCCCAACCTGCTACAAAGTCTAGACTCTCGGGTTGGCAGCTATTGACTGTCACACAGATTTCAAATGTCCGATCATTGTCCCCGGAAGTCAAGCCCAGGGGGTAGATACCCAAAGGAGTGGGCATAATAGTGGTGCTTCCTCCCCCCGTAGTTTCTATCAGTTCGTTTATCACCACGTTACCGGTAGGACTCGTGATGTATAAAAATGAATTGGGAGCATTGATATCGGTAGTATTATCCAGTGTGAATTCAAGACACTGATTTGGCTGATCAATAATCAGACTGGTAGCTTCCGGAGTTACCAGCAATTGAGGGCCTCCCGTATATCGAATAGTTTGGGTTTGCCATGGACGGGTGATCAATGGTGTACCAAAATGGATTTCCTCTACTGTACTAGACAAATAAGTGGAATTAGAATAGAAGGCTGGCACCGACCGGCAATCTCCCTGAATTCTGGGCCTGAATAGAGCAAAGTATCCTTCATCAGTTGGTATCTTGACAGATCCCAGCGATCGTAGATAATCCCCTACCTTAAAGGTTAAGGTGTCACCTGATATGAAGAGATAGGGTAAGAAAGCACTGTTGCCATTCTGGGAATTAACAATATCTCCTTGTAGTTGTCCCTGCAATCTAAATCCAAAGTCCTCGGGCAAGAAAGAGAATTCAGAGGGCTTTACGTAGACATATTCTTCCGGGATCCCCAGGTGACGAACCTCGAACGGGAATTCATCAAAGAACTGTCCTCCAAAGTATCGCCTTTCCTGGACATTAATATTTGTGGGATTACAACCTCCAAAATCATTATTTATATCTACCGTGTAAGTTTCTGATATACCAACCTGTGTTAGTCTTTCAGCTTCCTGATTACAACTTTGGGCTGGGTTGATGCCATCATCTATGGTCCAATTCGTCTCATAAATCACTGGCACCTGTTGGCCTGTAAAGTTCTCATCGGGCATGAAGTACAAACACAACTCCAGGCTATCACCATCTTGATATTCATATGCCATAGGTATGGAAGGACAGAATGAATTTAACGTGGCCACTGACAGATCAACCAGGAGAGAATCACCACCCGGACCCATATTAGTCAGAATACTGAGTACATCACACGTGTAAGTCATACCGGCACTCACGTCCACAATTCTGAAGGAACCTCCGATCGGATCAATATTATCCATCTCAGTGGCCATTGCGAAGTTTGAATTTATCCAGGGATCTACACCAATGGGACTTCCCACCACAATGGCTTCCACCTGTGCCTTCAGTGTATCTCCGGTGAGATATCGTTTAGTTTCTACAAGATTGGGATCAATGGTCTCACCCATTTCAGGACAATTGTCGTTGTCATTGTCGCCCAGTCCCAAATTGACACGATTAATGTCCAGGGATCGTACTGCCAGACCATCACAGGCACACATGCCGGGACTGTAGCACTGCAAAATCATAGGAAGTCCAGAAGGACAGAACACATCTTCTTGTGTACAGGACATGCAGGAAGGATCAATCACAAAGTCCATTTGGGCGGTCATGGTTACGTCAAATTCACCCCCACACGGAATTGCACAATCCGCATCAAAGCAGATCATAATCTGGTTGCCTGCACCTGGAGACCAACCGGGAGGGATCATATCCTGCTCCCATTGGACGGTGATAGTATCTCCCATTACGGAAGACCCATCCACAAAGTTCACTTCTGTTGGACTAAAGGTGGTCCCATCATTATCTTCCCAAACGATAGTTGCGTTGTCAATTTCCAATCCTGCAGGAAAATTGAACTGCATTTCATAGTATGAATTTGAATACGATCCGTTGAACCAGCTATTTTGATATCCGGTCAACGTATAGGTGATACATCCTGATTCACCATTGGTGATTTCAAACGGACCTTCCACAAATCCATTCACATTAACACCAAATCCTCCCCAGCTGGCTCCCCCTCCATTTATCCCATTTCCACATCGGTCCAAAGCTTCTGTAGATATATTACTCTGGTACACGCCGGATATTTGACAGGAAGGATGACAGGAACAATCATACAGCAATTCTGCCCTTATAAATAAGGTGTCCCCAACATCCAGATTTGCATCAAAAAAAGTATCCCGAACGCTGGTCACACCAGCACAGCCCATACCTAAAGCCGAACCTGGCAATCCATCCAAATAGGGACCTGATCTACCCGTAAGAGAGTACTGATAGGTAACAATATTTCCTGTGGAAGATGTAGACACGTTGACCACTACGGTATCAGCCGGCGCTTCACCAATGTTAGTAACAAAGTACCCTATCTGAGTTTCATCATCAGCATAGCAAGCAGGTCTTTGATCACCCCAGTCATACTGACCTGACACAATTTGTGGTTCCCGATCAAATGTGACTGTTGAATTATTGTCTTGTGACTCACATAGCAGCACAGGATCCAGAAGATCACAACCATATCCCACTCCTCGAATAATGTCATCTGGATCATCATCGCAGTCGCTTCCTTTCCATACCTCATAAACCATAAAACTTTCCTGACCTCCAGACAGACCGTCCCAGATCGCATCCATATCACCTGTCGTGGCTATTGCATCCGCTCCTATCCAAAAGAACAATGTGTCCCCACTCGATCCTGCGGGATCTAGTGAATATGTCAAACCTGTTGGCATGAAGCCATTATCTAAACCTTCTACATAGATTTCGCAGAGGGTCAGATTGGGATGATCAATTACGAAGTAAAGAGCGCTGTCGATGTTACCATCTCCTGCATTTGCAATACTTTTTTCAATGGTATCCTGCTCATTGATCACAGGTCTAAACATATCAGTAGATGCCATAATAAAGTCCAGACCGGGAAGCAAAACAGCAAAGCCCGGACCTCCGGACATTCCTACATTGCTTTCAGGTATGACACCATCAATTAGATAGTCGACATCAAATTCCAGGAAATTACTGCCACCTAGTCCCTCAGAACCACATAGAGCCTGAAACTGGATAGAGAATACGGCTACTTCACCCATCAGAAGATCTGGAATCACAAACTGGTTAGGAGTCATGAAAGTCACACCATCCGCTGAAGCAAAGGTGCTTTCATCGAAAATTATTCCCGGGATTTCTGTAAAATCAAAACTTCCCTCAATGTTTGTTAAAGTGTCCAATGCCGTAAAGGTCACGGTAGCAGTTCGAGCACTTCCACAAGTAGTCAAATTACCAATAAAGGAGATATTTACATTTGATTGCTGCGCATGGATGGTGACATGGCCAACAAGAAATGATATGATGCCAATGAGACTGCATCTTACAACACTCCAGATAACTCGGTTCGGTTCAATAGTATGATCTTTCAAATCGTCTTAATTTGAGTTAAGGTTTTTTTGCGTAATCAATCCTTAGCTTGATACGTAAACATGGAGTTGTAACGAAGATAGTGAAAGATTTCATTATATATAGAAAATTTATATATAAAACAACCCGATACGTAAGGATTTAGTTAGAATCAGGCTGAATGTTAAATAATAAAGCAAATCATTGATCGCCATAATTTCTCTGGTCTCAGAAGCGTTTTCAACCCATCATCATCTTCATCAATAATGATCATATCAATCATACTGTACTTGCTAACCCGAAAGTAATCCAATCATGGATCGCAGAACATTCTGCATCACTCTGCCTGGCCTTGGTGCTATTTGTACTATCACATCTTCTGTAATCAGTCAAGATAAATCTATTTTGCATCAGCGACGAATTCCATCCTCTGGCGAAGAAATACCAGCGATAGGTTTGGGAACATGGATTCAATTCGATGTGCCAAATGGCGATCCGGAAATGGATCAGTTACAAACAGTTCTACAACAGATGATGGATCATGGGGGGAAAGTCATAGACTCCTCTCCTATGTACGGTCGCTCTGAGGTAAATGTTGGACAACTAACCCAAGAACTAAGGAATCCTGATCACTTTTTCTATGCGACAAAAGTGTGGACATCCGGCAAAGAGGCCGGGAAGCAACAGATAGCGCAATCAATGGCAAGAATGCAGCGTGATCAACTCGACCTCTTACAAATTCATAACCTTCTGGATTGGTCTACACATATGAAGACCCTGATAGATTTAAAGTCTTCCGGTAAAATTCGCTACATCGGAATCACACACTACACCGATAGCTCACATCATCAACTGGCAGATGTAATCAAATCAAATCCCGAAGTGGATTTCGTACAATGTAACTACTCTATTGAAGGGACACATGCTGACGAATTCCTTTTTCAAACCGCTCAGGAGTATGATGTAGCCGTAATCATCAATACACCTTTTAATGGGGGCAGCCTTTTTAGAAGAGTGGGGGGAAAGGATCTTCCTGACTGGGCTTCCGACCTGGATATCCGGAGCTGGGGACAATTCTTCTTAAAATTCATTATCAGTCACCCTGCCGTGACTTGTGCTATTCCCGGCACTTCTAATCCTAAACATCTCATAGATAATATGGGAGCAGCCCGTGGCAAACTTCCGGATATGGAAATCAGAAAGGTCATGAAAGACTACTTTAACAAAGTGTAAAGAGTTTCCGGTACAATTCTTGATTGATAGTTCTATTAATCCGACCTATCCTCCAATTACAAGACGTATAATCATTAGAATTCAGCAGTGCTGCACACATTGTTGACGAGAATTATTACTAGGAGTAATAAGTCTCAGCTATTGATTAGCCCCTTTATTCCAAATGGAGTACGTAAGAATATTTTAAACACTTAAACACAAATCTGTATGAAGCATTTCAACACAACAAGTATGACCTAGGCCTGCGATGTCCTGCCGTAATGTGATATTACAGCCAGGATACAAATAAGGCTAACACCCTCTTCTATCTAATCCGTAGAAACACTCACTTTTAAAACACAAATCCGTAATGAATATGCGCACCTTGTTAGGTGGTATACTTCTGTTGTGTGCGTCCATAGTATTAGGTCAGGATTGTCAGGAATGTAAGACCTATTCCGCCACAATTTGTATATCATCGGATATCATGGACAATCCTTTTTCAGAAATAAAGAACAAAGATGTTGTGGTCATATGTCCAGGAGTAGACTGGAAGATCACCAGGAATATTGAACTTGAAAAAGGTAACTTTTACAATTTTGGCAATATCACAGATGGAGGATCCGGAGAGAGACTTAGACTTACCAACAAAAAGACCAAACTTTATAATCATGGGAAAATCGAGCTTGAAAAACTGGAGATTGACGAGTCACTCTTCGTCAATGAATCCAGGGCAACTGTCACAGCCACCAGTTTACTCTTTAATGGCCGAGTCACCAACAATGGGACACTAAATGCAATGGATGACTGCAATGGGACGGCAACCAGAAATTGTGGACTGTATGTTGACGAAGACTCTAAAAGATTGGATGGTTCTGGGACTGTTAATGTATCAGATGCAAGGTTTGTTGGTACCGTAAAGGGAAATCAAGTGTACAATATCAAGGGCCGTTTGATACTTGATAAGAATTATAGTGGTGCAGATGAATTTAATATTGGTAAAGAGCTGGATATACGGGATGCTGCACGGGTAAACAGTGGTATGTTCTACCTTGACGGGGAGTTTAATTGTAATGGCAAGCGATTCACCGGGTCAATCTGCAACTACGAAGGTACAGAGCAACGCTCCATTGAAGAGTGCCATAGAAATTCTAGTAATGGATCCGAATGTATGGCTATCCTTCCGGTAGAACTGCAAATGTTCGAGAAAGTGGAAATAGATCATGTTGTCACATTCCATTGGATTTCCGGCGTGGAATTAAGTTTTGATCACTATGAGCTCCAGGAGAGTATGGATGGGATGCATTTTGAAACTATCGAATTTCAATATGGTCGCGGTTCTCAATCTTCCTATGAGTCAAAGGAAATCATCCGGCATGCCACAAAATCCTACTATCGACTCATGATGGTGGATTTGGATGGTTCAATTGCACATTCCCAAATTCTCTCCGTTGATGGGTATAAGGGCACCGTAAGTGTCGTACTCTATCCCAATCCAATATTTGCAGGTGAAGAACTTAACATCAGAAATGAGTATGGAAAAACTGGACTCTGTCACCTGGTTACTATCGATGGTCAAAGGGTACATACAACGGAAATTTCGGATACCATACATACAATGAGATTACCAGTTGACCTTCCGGCAGGCACATATATTATAGAAGTGATCTATCCTGACAAAAAATTAGTAGACAGGATCATATTAAAGTAGATAGCACTCCTCTTAAAAAATCCTTTACTTTGGTCTCGTATTAACCTTTGCCAGAATGAAAGCAGACAAAGTAGATTGGATAATTTAATGTTAGGTCAACTCAAGCAATTTGTCCGAAATCTGTCTATCAACCTGGGACTCGATCTCACACAAAATCTTCGGTATGACCGCCTGACCAACATCATTCTAAAGAGATGTCTACAAGCGGATGCCAACTGCATCGATGTGGGATGTCATAAGGGTGAGCTCCTGCAGAAGATGATAGAACTCGCTCCCAGGGGTAAACACTACGCTTTCGAACCCCTTCCCCACCTCTATGAGCACCTAAAGGATCGGTATAGTCATTATGCGACTGTATTACCTTATGCATTGAGTAATC
>JAUILM010000581.1 GCA_030432855.1 Bacteroidia bacterium | reverse complement strand
TGTTCTCTAATTTGTGAAGACATGCTGTAAAACTTCTGCTCCCGCTTCTTAGCTCTACAAAGCATCAAATCTGTTATTGCTCTGGCAATTCTGCCATTACCTTCTTCAAAGGGATGGATCGTTATAAACCATATGTGGGATATTGCTGCATTTAGCACAGCATCATTCTGGTTTGGTGTATTAAACCACTGTATGAAGAGATTCATTTCATGCACAAGATGTGTGGCAGCCGGTGCTTCAAAATGGACTGTTTCTTTCCCCATTGGACCAGATATCACCTGCATTGGACCTTTTGAATCATCTCTCGATGCTCCGACATTGATCTTAAACATACCGCTTCTACCTGTTGGAAACATAGCGGCATGCCAACCGAATAGTCGATCTTCTGTCAAATCTTTCTTCCAGTTCTGTGTAGCATCCATCATCATTTCTACAATTCCCTCCACTTCTCTATCACTTTCTATCAGTCCTCCAATACTTATGCCCAGCTTTCTGGCGATGGAAGATCTTACCTGTTGAGTATTTAGTATTTCACCTTCAATTTCGCTTGATTTTATTACATCTTGGGATAGTGTTTCGAGGTAGGTTTCACTCTGCAGGTTAAATCCAATGGCATCCATTCTGCCCGTTAAGAGTCCTTGCTTACTTCTGACTTCTGCCAATAGAGTGATAATAGCTTCTGAGTCCCAATAGAATTGAGGCCATTTTTCTCGTCTATAGATATATCTAGCCATTCACCGCAAATTATGCGGTAAAAATAGCGCTTATTCACCGCAAATTATGCGGTGATTACAGCATCTATTCTCCGGAATTGCAGTAATTCCTCAATCCGATTAGATCAATACAAAGGATTTCTTAGTGACCTTGCACAAGCAACACTTCAGTACTCTGAGTGCGGTTAGTGTAAACACAATTCACCACCGTTCTTCAATTCCAACAGATCAACAAAAGAATTCTTAGTAGCCTTGAACAAGCAACACTTCAGTGCTCTTTGTGAACTAAGTGGTTACACAAATCTTGTTATCGAAATAATCCCGGAAGAATGAACCCTCTACTTAGCCACTCTACCCTCCCACTCTCTCGTGCTGGTAGTTTGTGTTCCGGGAAAGTCTGATGGTACTTCCTGGGTAACCCGTCCGGTGGCTGCCCACTCAGCTCCCCGCTGAAAAGTGGTGATAAATCCAACGCATTCCATCGAATAGTCCATATGTCCCATACCTGAATGGAAAATGCGACCGTCGCCATATTCGATGGCGATCAGCAGGGGTTCATGACGACCCGTACCTGTGACTTCCTTATTCCACGGCGGACTATTCTTCTCTACATCCGAATAGGCAGTGGCCAGTACCGTCATATTATCTGCTGGTCCACGGAGACGATCATAAAGCTCATCTTTTGCGTGTAACCACTTTTCGGGCAGTCCCATCATGATGGGATGATTCGGAGCCCGCGTGGTCATAATGTACTCCTGCTGCGGACCATGCGAGCCGCACCCACCTTCAGAAGGATCGCGGACCAGTTGATTTTCGTCATTGTAGTATACATACGGACCGGTCTCTGTACTGCGGCCACCCCAGCCACCCAGTCCAATCATTTTATTGTACTCATCCCAGTCTCCCCAGGAGTTGTTGGCTGCATGGATTACGACCATGCCTCCACCATTTTGCATATAAGCCTCCAGGGCCTCTTTAGTTTTAGCAGGCCATGTGGACGCCTGCCAACCAAAATTATTGATCAGTACATCATAATCTTCAAAGTTTGGCGAGTAATCCCGATCGGGCTGCGGTTTCTCTACAGGTTCTGTGCTTACTCCCTCGAAAGGATACATGCTGAGTAAATCCGTAATATCTTCCAGACCAATACTTTTGTCATAGTGTGGTCCACACCATGCATATTGGGTTCTCGCCACATCCACAGTAAACAAGCCTGTTTGCTCCAGATAGTCTTTCATCATCATGGAAGTCATCGGCCACACACCATGATTACTCTCACCATCTATGATCAAAGCTTTCAATTTCCCGTTTTGATCCTGGGCAAAAGAGGTCGAAGTCATCATTCCTAGCAAAAGAAAAAGTCCTATTCTTATCATTTTCAATACTTTATTCTGAATCACACACTAACATAAGTACAATTTAAGGAATAAGAATTCCCTTTACTAACAGAAATATCTTATGATGTAAGGGAATTTACTTTCTCAACCTTCCTGCGTACTTTTGCACAAATTTTCGGAGACATGACGAAGGATGGAAAAATAGAACTGATGGCACCGGCAGGCAGTTTTGAAGCGCTGCAAGCTGCCATTGACAATGGAGCGGACTCAGTGTACTTTGGTGTGGAGCAATTGAACATGCGCGCACGCTCCTCCATCAATTTCACTGTAGATGATCTCTATGAGATTGCAGAAAGAACGCGTAAGGCCGGTCTTCGGTCGTATCTTACCCTAAATACTATCATCTATGATCATGATCTCTCACTGATCAAGACCATCATGAATGCCGCCAAAGATGCCGGAATCACCGCAGTCATTGGCGCCGATCAGGCCGTCATGTCTTATGCCCGGGAAATCGACCTGGAGCTCCATATCTCCACTCAGGTCAATGTCACTAATGCACAGACCGTTAAGTTTTATTCCCTCTTTGCCGATACCATGGTACTCAGCCGAGAGCTTAGTGTCAATCAGGTGAAGAAGATCGTCGAGGCTATTGAGAAAGAACAAATTAAAGGTCCATCTGGTAACCTGGTTGAGATTGAGATTTTTGGACATGGTGCTCTGTGCATGGCGGTGTCGGGCAAGTGTTATCTCAGTCTGCATTCACACAATAGCTCAGCCAACCGTGGAGCCTGTAAGCAGAATTGTCGAAAGAAATATACCGTCATTGATCAGGAGTCTGGCTTCGAAATCGAACTGGACAATGAGTACATGATGTCTCCCAAGGATCTATGTACCATCGGGTTTCTGGATCAGATTGTGGACGCAGGCGTGAAAGTGCTAAAGATAGAAGGTCGTGGACGCGCTCCGGAATATGTGGCAACCGTCATCCAATGTTATCGTGAAGCTATCGATTCAATTTCTGAAGGTACTTTCTCTCAGGAAAAAGTCGATCAGTGGATGGAACGACTAAGTTCCGTTTATAATCGTGGTTTTTGGGATGGTTATTACCTGGGACAAAAGCTGGGAGAATGGTCGAAAGCAAATGGCTCGCAGGCTACCCAAAAGAAGGTCTTCATTGGAAAAGGCAGAAGCTATTTTAAGAAAGTAAAAGTTGGTGAATTTTCTATTGATGCTTACGATGTGTCCATCGGTGACAAAGTAATGATCACCGGCCCTACTACCGGTGTTCATGAATTTACCGTCAATGAGATCCGCATGGACAATGGTGCCATAGTGGATAGTGCCAGCAAGGGATCTATTATTTCCATTCCCGTGGAATGTAAAGTGCGCCCTTCTGACAAGTTGTATAAAATCGTTGCCACCGAATGGTCATAATCACCTTGCAACGTGCCAAGTGCATTGGCTGTAACTACTGTGCAGAATTAAATCCTGAAAACTTCCGTATGTCCAAAAAGGATGGAAAATCTGTACTATTAAAAAGTCAAGAAAAAAGAGGCTTTCACACGACCAAACTGGCTGATGACAACGCGTATGAAGATGCCGACAAAGCCGCTAAAGCTTGCCCGGTCGATATTATTAAAGTAAAGCAGATCTGAGACGGTGTCCGGAACTTCCAATAAATGTACAGGTCTCCGTGTATTCTGGTGCCGGGTACCAGGTACCGGGTACCGGGAATTTTTATGTCCATGCCTAATTAAGGTTGATCACTTAAATAAATAACAGACCCCCAGCCCCTGTTTTTTTACGCTGCGGCTGCAGAAGAAACCGAGGAGCGATCCGAATTAATTTTTTGCATTTGAATGGGATCCGGAAATCCATAACCTTCGCAATAACATCGATTATCGAGGGTTCAGGACCGTTTAGTAATATTTACGAAAGATCTAAAATTTATGTGGGCTGGGCTCCCCTGTTTCGCAGCGTAGCGACTAACCTTCGCAGTGCTTCGGTTACAACTGAGCGTCCGGTTTTTTAAATAAATATGTACGTCTGAGAGGTATAAATTACAGACCCCCAACCCCTGTTCTTCTTACGCTACGCTGCAGAAGAAACCGGGGAGCGAACTGGATTAATTTTTGGCATTAGAATGGGATCCGGAAATCCATAACCTTCGTAATAACATCGATTACCGAGGGTTCAGGACTGTTTAGGAATATTTACGAAGGATCTAAATTTTATGTGGGCTGGGCTCCCCGGTTTCGCAGCGTAGCGACTAACCTTCGCATTGCTTCGGTTAC
>JAUILM010000580.1 GCA_030432855.1 Bacteroidia bacterium | reverse complement strand
CCTGTAGAATAGACTGACGAATCCACCAAACAGCATACGAAATGAATTTAAAACCTCTTGTCTCATCAAATCGCTGAGCGGCTTTGATCAAACCAAGATTTCCCTCATTGATCAGGTCACTGAGAGAAAGTCCCTGATTTTGGTATTGCTTAGCAACCGATACCACAAATCGCAGGTTAGCCTTAGTTAGCTTTTCCAAAGCCTCCTGATCACCCTCCTTAATTTTCTTCGCCAAATCTACCTCCTCCTCAGGAGTTAGAAGATCTACTTTCCCGATCTCCTGCAGATACTTCTCAAGTGATTGACTTTCTCTATTGGTGATCGACTTCGTAATCTTCAGCTGCCTCATATAGACTAATTTTTGATACTGTTAACTGGTTAGCAAATAGGAATCGTCAAAAAGATTGCAAAAATAGCAGAATTTACATTTAAGCGCAAACAAAAAACTGAGCCGGGTTTGATAAAAGGGCTCTTATTACTCTGGGAATGATACACATGTGGGACATATCTTCTCTGATTTCTTGCTTGCAACTTTGTAGCTATTTCATTTAAACCTGGACTGTAAAGTGCAGTCTGTCAGGGTCGATTAAACATGAACCTGCATATCATGTGCATTCATGAAAATCTATGATAGTTAACCCCCCAGACGGACAGAAGTTCCATACGCCTAAAAATAAATAGATTTTTTTGCATAACTCGATATTTTATCATTAATTGCGCGGACGCAAATCGGATTTTGCCCCTACAGACTAGGTGCAGATTACCCTTAATATTCGATGTTTGAATGGAAAGAGTTATGATAGATATGGAGTTCCTTTTCAGGGCCTCCCCCACTATACTTTATAAGTTTTTGACGACACCTTCTTGCCTGGTTCGGTGGTTTTGTGATTCAGTGGATATCCAGGAAGAAACGTTCGTTTTTGAGTGGAGCGGTGCTGAAGAGGTTGCCACCATGATCGATGATATTGAGGAAGAACGTATCCGGTTTAAGTGGGAAGACGCCGAAGACAATGAATACCTTGAGTTTCGGATGGAAATCTCTCCTGTCACTAATGAGACTATTCTTACCATTACTGACTTTTGTGATTCGGATGAAGTGGATGATCAAAAGCAATTGTGGAGTAGTCAAATGGAGATGTTGCGTAGGGAGACCGGCGGATAGCTTCGCTGGCATACCGCGACCCGTGAAATCGTCCAATTTTTTGCTGCATGTCCCGGACTCGCATTACAGTCATCACCCCTAAAGGCCTTTCCCTGCGAGCTTATCTGCGGGATATAAGAGATTATTACCAGCTTTTATGGGCGTTTACTTATCGTAATCTCAGGAGTCGATATGCCCAGACTGCTATTGGTATCGCATGGGCCGTCATCAATCCATTACTGACACTTATTATACTCGGTTTCGTCTTTGGTAAAATCGCCAAGATGGATACCCTGGGCTATGATCCCTTCTTATTTACTGTAGTGGGGTTATCGGCATGGACGTACTTCTCTACCGTGGTCACCTGGGCCGGACAGTCCGTAGTAAATGCCCAAAGCATGATTCAAAAGATCTACTTTCCCCGCATTTTACTACCTGTATCGGTGTCCATAGCGGGATTACTTGATCTCCTGATCACCTTAATGATTCTCTTAGTCGTTTTTCTTTTTCATCAACAGGTACCCTCTTCCAATATCACTTACTTCCCCCTGTTCCTCATCATGGCTGTACTGCTTGGCAGCATAAGTGGTATTTGGGTGAGTGCATTGGGAATTCGCTATCGGGATTTTCATCATCTTATACCTTTTATTCTCCGCATAGGACTCTATGCCAGTCCGGTCGCATATGCACTGCAATCAGTAGATCCCGAATACTGGATATTCTTTCTTATCAATCCCATAACCGGAGTGCTGGAAGGTTTTCGATGGTGCTTCTTTGGAGGTGTGTTTCCCATTACTGCCATATCGATTTCATTGATCTGGATTGTTTTACTGCTAATTGGCGGTCTTTTCTATTTTAATCATAGTGAGAAGACAATGGCAGACATCATCTAAGCTATGAAACATGCAATCGAGGTAGAAAATCTGGGAAAGCAATATCGTATTGCTGAGCACAAAGAAGGAACATTGAGAGGGACCCTTCGCAACTTCTCTCCCATCGGTAGAAAGAAAAAGAAAGCATTCTGGGCTTTACAGGATGTACGCTTCCATGTAAAAGAAGGTGAAGTATTGGGCATTATTGGCCCGAATGGTTCTGGCAAGAGTACTCTACTGAAGCTTCTATCAAAAATCACTGTCCCTACCACGGGAAAGATTCGCATTAAGGGGCGGGTCAACACTTTGTTGGAAGTGGGCACTGGCTTTCATCCAGAATTGACAGGACATGAGAATATCTTTCTGAACGGTTCGATTCTTGGGATGACCCGGCAGGAGATCCGATCGAAATATGATGAAATCGTGTCCTTTGCTGAGGTAGAGAAATTTTTAGATACACCCGTCAAGCATTATTCGAGCGGGATGTACGTTCGCCTGGCATTTTCTGTGGCGGCCCATCTCAATCCCGATATTCTGATCGTGGATGAGGTTCTGTCAGTGGGTGATGCTGATTTTCGTAAGAAAAGCCTGCTTAAGATGGAGCGAGACATCCGTCAGGGCAGGACTGTACTTTTTGTAAGTCATCAGATGGAAACTATTGAGCGTCTTTGTGATCGCGTGATGCTCCTTCGCGAAGGAAAGATCCAACATATCGGTGGAGCTGCCGAGGTCACTGAGCTCTATCTCGAATCCGTATACAGGCAACAAACAGATGCTTTTAGTGAGCCAGAGTTTCGAAAGGGTTCCGGTCAATACCGATTTAGGAGCCTGGTACTTTTGGACAAGAACGATCAGGTAACATCGATCATGAATGCAGGTGATCAGGCCACTTTTCGAGTGACAATCGAGGGCAGAGGAAAGGACATTGATGGCGCTAACGTTCATCTCCTCATAAAGTCCAATGCTGAGCAGGTGGTACTAGCCTGCGTATCCAGAATGCAAATCGACCCCCATCAGCAATTCAATACTAACACCGTTTTCGAATGTAGATTTGACCGACTGCCACTTAATGCGGGTCCCTATCATGTCGAGCTAGTAGGTTACGATAATCATGGCGTTGCAGATCAGGTCACTGGTGCTTTGGACTTCAAGGTGCAACCAGGCCTCTACTATTCGTTAGGCAATCTCCCAATGCACACATTTCATGTATTGTCAGACTATCGGTGGAAGATCCGGTAACTATCATTTTCCCTTAAAGACTGGTTTTCTTTTTTCTATGAAAGCCGAAATGCCTTCCCGGGCATCATCCGTATCAAAGGCACTGCCAAAAGCCTGAATCTCTGCTTCCATAGCATCACTAATCGTATCATCAAAAACCAGTCGCAGGATATTTTTAGCTGAAATTGGCGCATTTTCAGATACTACATGCAAGATCTCCAGGGCCCGATCCAATGCTGTACCTTCGTCTACTATTTCATCAACCAAACCATATTCATAGCTACGTTGAGCATCTATCATTTCACCCGTCAGCATCATCCTCGCCGCTTTGGACCGCCCAATGAGTCTGGGCAACCTGATCGTACCCCCGTAGCCAGGTAGCAGTCCCAACTTAATTTCAGGAAGACCAAATCGGGCATGTTTCTCAGCTATTCGAAAGTGACAGGCCATGGCAAGCTCCAATCCCCCTCCAAGAGCCAGCCCATTTAAGGCCGCAATGACGGGTACTTTTGAGGACTCAACTGCATTGAAGGTATCGTGTCCAAATCGACTCACTACCGATGTCTTCTTACTATTAAGTTCAAATGCCTTGATGTCAGCACCGGCAGCAAATGCCTTTTCACCGGATCCGGTAACCACAACGCCCCGAAGATCGTCCTCAGGATCCTGAAAAAAATCATGAATACTCTTCATGAGAGCTCCGTCAATTGCATTCAGTGAAGATGGGCGATTCAGTGTTAGAATCGCGATAGATCCTTCTCGAGTGACCTGTAAAACCTGTTCTGACATACCTGTTCTTTGTGTGGTCCAAATGTATACAAATTGTCAATACCAGATTTGTGAGTATAAAGAAAGGATGCCTCTGGTCATTCAGCATCCTTCTTATTAATGGGTCAATTGACGTCCACCTTAAACGAACTTGTTTCCATGCCTTCTTTCTTTGGCAAGACAACGGTCAGTACACCATCCTCATATGATGCCACAATGCTTTCCTGATCAATGCGGTCATCAAGCCCAAATTTTCGTTTAAAGCCACGTCGCTCAAACTCCAATCGTCTCCAGCGCTGATCCTCGTCCCAGTCCCTGGCCTGACTCTTTATGACCAGGATATTGTCT
>JAUILM010000579.1 GCA_030432855.1 Bacteroidia bacterium | reverse complement strand
ATGTCTTTGGCAATTCCCAAGAATCAAAGTTATGATGGTGTACAGTTCTTGCAGGGTAAACGTATCGCTACTTCCTATCCCAACATTCTGAAGAAATTTCTTGATCAACATAATGTGACCGCCAGTATTCATTCTATTTCCGGATCAGTGGAAATAGCACCCGGCATAGGCCTCGCGGACGCTGTGATGGATATAGTCAGCACCGGTAGCACCCTGCTAAGTAATGGTCTTAAGGAAGTGGAAACGGTATTGGTGTCAGAGGCCATGTTGGTTGGCAACCATAATTTGCCTGCAGACAAACAAGCCATTTTGGATAAGCTTCTCTTTAGGATGGAGTCTGTGCTTAAGGCTAAGGGATTTAAGTATATTCTATTGAATGCTCCCAATGAGAAGGTTGAGGAGATTGTAAATATCTTACCCGGTATGAAAAGCCCCACGGTTTTACCTTTAGCGGATAAAGGGTGGAGTTCAATTCATTCTGTGGTGGACGAGTCAAAGTTCTGGGATATAATTGATCAACTCCAGGATCTTGGAGCTCAGGGCATCCTCATTGTGCCGATTGAGAAGATGATCCTGTAAAACTTTTTGTGATGCCAGTAAAAGTATACGATAGACCGGATCGCGCATCCTGGAAAGATATAGCTACCCGGCCCAGTCCCCTGGTAGCTGATGTGGCACAGAAAGTGACAGATATCTTACAGGAAGTGAAAGGTAAGGGAGATCTGGCTTTACTTCAATTTGCAAAGCGCTTTGATCGTGTAGATCTGGAGGACTTGCGGGTCAGTCTGGAGGAATGGAACACAGCAGTGACATACCTTGATGATGATCTGAAAAAGTCGATCGATCAGGCGAAAGCGAACGTTCATTTATTTCATAGTCACCAGGTTTCGGCCAAGATGGAGGTATCTACCATGCCAGGTGTCTCCTGCTGGAGAGAATCACGAGCCATTGAAAAAGTAGGTCTCTACATACCGGGAGGTACGGCACCTTTATTTAGCACAGTGCTTATGTTAGCGATTCCGGCATCTATTGCGGGATGTAGTGATATCGTGCTTTGCACACCTCCTGACAAGGATGGATCTGTACATCCAGCGATCCTCTATGCGGCGCATATCACGGGTGTCACAGCCGTATATAAGGTAGGTGGAGCCCAGGCCATTGCCGCCATGGCGTTTGGTACCGAATCCATTCCCCAGGTGTATAAAATATTTGGCCCTGGCAATCACTTTGTCACAGAAGCCAAAATGCAACTGTTCCAATCCGGGGTAGCGATTGATATGCCGGCAGGACCTTCAGAGGTGCTGGTCATTGCTGACCATACTGCGAATCCGCAGTTTGTTGCTGCGGATCTGATTAGTCAGGCAGAGCATGGCGCAGATAGTCAGGCAGTGCTTGTCACCACGGATCAAAAACTCATTGATAAGACGCAAGCTGCTTTGTCAGAACAATTAGCATCACTGCCACGAAAAGCCATTGCAGAAAAATCTCTGGATAATAGCTTGATGATCAGACTCGAAAACATGGAGGATGCATTTGCTTTCTCCAATATCTATGCACCAGAGCACCTTATTATCAGTATCGATGATCCTATGCGATGGACCGATCAGATAGTAAATGCCGGATCAGTATTTCTCGGTCACTATAGTCCTGAGTCTGTGGGTGACTATGCATCCGGCACTAATCATACCCTGCCCACTAACAGCTGGGCGAGAAGTTATTCAGGGGTTAGCCTTGACTCATTTCTGAAGAAAATTACCTTTCAGCAACTTTCGAAAGAAGGTTTGTCCGGCATAGGACCCGTTGTGATGAATATGGCCAAAGCAGAATTACTGGAAGGACATAGCCGTGCGGTGGAAGTCCGTTTAAAGCAATTATAGGCATGGAATTACGTGATCTGGTACGGCCAAATATTTGGGCACTAAAACCCTATAGTTCTGCAAGGCATGAATTCAAAGGTCATGCTGAGGTGATGCTGGATGCCAACGAGAACCCCATTGAGACGGGTTTGAATCGATATCCTGATCCCTTGCAACTAAAATTAAAGGGGTTGATCGCTAAGTACAAGGATATTTCCATAGATCAGATCTTTCTGGGCAATGGTAGTGATGAGGCGATTGATCTACTGATTCGCATTTTCTGCAGACCCGGGCAGGACAGCATTCTGATTACTCCGCCCACATATGGTATGTATCGTGTCTCTGCAGATATCAATGATGTTCGGGTGCAAGAGGTCTTGTTAGATCCTTCTTTTGAGCTGCGTCCTGATGAGATCTTGTCTGTGGCAGGACCCAATACTAAGCTCCTTTTCTTGTGCTCTCCCAACAATCCAACAGGTAACAACCTGGATAAGGCTACAGTTGAATATCTGATACAGAGATTTACCGGCATTGTGGTCATTGATGAAGCATATTTTGATTTTAGTAATGATCCAAGCTGGACTACACGATTATCTGAATTTGATAATCTCGTGGTGATGCAGACTTTCTCCAAAGCATGGGGACTGGCGGGTATCAGACTGGGGATGGCATTTGCAAGCCCCGAAATCATCGGACTATTCAATAAAGTAAAGCCACCCTACAACGTCAATAAGCTAACTCAAAACCAGGCAATACAGGCATTTGAAGGCGGTCTTGATCAAGTGACAGACGCCATATCGATGATTGTCTCAGAAAGAGCACGCGTCTGGAAGGAGCTTCAGCAACTTGAGGAAACCGTCAAAATATTTAACTCAGATAGTAATTTCTTGTTGGTACGTTTTAAACATCCACTGGAAATCTTTCACACATTGCGTGAAGAGGGAGTGGTGGTCAGAGACAGAAGCTCGACACCACTTTGTGATGGTTGTCTCCGCATAACTATTGGCAGACCCGAGGAAAATGATCGTTTATTATCCCTTTTAAAGAATATGAAGTTTTGAAAAAGATCCTATTTGTCGATCGAGATGGTACCATCATCAAAGAGCCACCTGAAGACTATCAGGTAGATAGCTATGAAAAGCTGGAATTTCTTCCCGGTGCACTGTACTTTCTGGGAAAAATTGCAGCGGAATTAGATTATGATCTGGTAATGGTTACTAATCAGGACGGACTGGGTACGGATTCTTTTCCGGAGGATACATTTTGGGGACCACACGATATGATGATGCGTGTATTGGACAGCATGGGTATCCGCTGGAGAGAAGTCGTCATCGACGAAAGTTTTGCCGCAGATCAGTCACCTAACCGCAAGCCCGCTGTTGGGAGAGTGAAACATTATATGCAGGGTGATTTTGATCTGGCATCATCATACGTCATTGGTGATCGACTGACAGATATGATTTTTGCCCAGAATTTGGGTGCGAAAGGAATTTTCATCGGTAAGTCAGAAGATACAGCGGAAGATCATCTGGCCGAAGGTAAGAACCTAAATGAGGTTACTGCCCTTAAAACGGAGCAGTGGAAAGACATTTATAAGTATTTGAAAGGACTACCCAGAACGGTTGAAGTGAAGAGAGAGACACTCGAAACGAAGATCGAGATTCAATTAAATCTGGACGGTACAGGGACCACTGATATTGAGACAGGTTTGTCATTCTTTGATCACATGTTAGATCAGCTGGGTAAACACGGTGGAGTGGATTTGAAGATCAAGGTCGAGGGAGACCTCCACATCGATGAGCATCATACCATAGAAGATACAGCTCTGGCACTTGGACAGGCCTTTCAGTCGGCCATGGGTGCTAAGCGGGGAATGGAACGATATGGGTACGCGCTACCAATGGATGACTGTGAAGCTATGGTGACTCTGGATTTTGGCGGTAGACCCTGGTTGGTATGGGATGCGGAATTCAACCGTGAAAAAATCGGTGATGTCCCTACGGAAATGTTCTATCATTTCTTTAAGTCATTTAGTGATACTTCTAAGTCAAATCTAAATATCAAGGCGACTGGTAAGAACGAACATCATAAGATTGAAGCCATTTTTAAGGCCCTGGCCAGAGCTATTCGGCGGGCAGTAAAGCGTGATATGGATCAATTTGAATTGCCCTCAACCAAAGGAGTTTTATGAGAATTGCAGTTATAGATTACAATGCAGGAAATACCCGATCGGTGTACTATGCCCTTCAGCGATTGGGGATAGATGCCCTCTTTACCCGGGATCCGGAAGCCATTCTATCGGCGGACAAAGTTATTTTTCCTGGAGTGGGTGAAGCTAGTACCACAATGGAATTTGTGAGATCTTTTGGTCTGGATAAGCTCATACCCGATCTAAAACAGCCGGTGCTGGGTGTCTGTCTGGGTATGCAACTGATGTGCAATTGGTCCGAAGAAAACGACACGGAATGTCTGGGCATCTTTGATGTGGATGTGAAGC
>JAUILM010000578.1 GCA_030432855.1 Bacteroidia bacterium | reverse complement strand
TATGTAGAAAAGGCACAGCACTTAGTCATCAGCAACTGCACGATCCATGATAGTGGCAATGGCATTTTTGTCGGCGCATTTGATGGAGTAACTCAGGATATCCGTATTGAAAAAAACTATATCTACGACAATGGCATTGTTGGAAGATTCCTTGAGCACAATACATACACAGCAGCCATTGGAATAATTTACGAGGGCAATCGATTTGGTCCCCTGCGTTCTGGCGCTGATGGAAATAATCTAAAAGACCGATCGGCAGGTTTGGTAGTGCGATATAATTGGATCGAAGGAGGTAATCGCCAACTGGACCTGGTGGATGCAGAAGACTCGGAAGTTCTGGTCGATCATCCTGACTACAACGAAACTCATGTATACGGGAATATTTTGATAGAACCGGATGGCGACGGGAATTCTCAAATCATGCACTATGGTGGAGATAGCGGCACACAGGCTGATTATCGAAAAGGCACACTGCATTTTTATAACAACACCGTGATATCCTTGCGATCAGGCAATACAACACTCGTTCGATTGTCTACCAATGACGAATCGGCACATGTGTTTAATAATGTGATTTATGCCACTGCTGTGAATAAGCTGGCACTTATTGATGGGACCGGCACTGTCAACCTGGAAAACAACTGGCTGAAAAGTGGTTGGAAAAATTGTCACTGTACTCCATCGGGTTCCATCAATGATCTGGGGAATAATTTGACCGGCAATGATCCGCTTTTCGAAAATTTTAATAATGACAATTTTATCCCACAAAATAGTTCGCCACTAGTAAATAATGGAATGTCAATACCTTCCGGGTTATTACCTCAGTTTGATGTCGACGAGATGTACAATAAACATCAGGCCATGCAACCAAGGACTCCCTTTGGCAATATGGATATGGGTGCCTTTGAAGTCGTGAGTTCAAACTGCACTGCGAGTACCACCTTTATGAATGGCAGTTGGGACAATGGCGTTCCCGATGGAACAAAACATGCCATTATTGCCAGTAACTACTCCACTTCTACCTACGGCAATATCAGTGCCTGCAAATGTACGATCGAGCAGGGAGTGACTGTCACCGTCAATTCGGGTGACAGCATCACGGCAGATGAAGAGTTTATAGTGTACGGGATGCTGGATCAGGTGCTAACGGCCATTTTGGAAGTGCAAAGTCCTTAGGGGACTGTCACCGCCAAATAGTATCTTGTCGTCAGTTATATGAAAAACAAGTTTGTACTTCTGATGCTACCCTTTATTCTCGTGTATAGTTGTGATTCGTCCACCTATGCACAGAAAAAGGAAAAAGTTGACGTCAGTCAACCCTCATTCTTTTTAGAAGAGTACCAGCAAGTGAAGCTGGATAGTCTTGTCAATGCAGCTATTTTCGACAGTGTAATCCCTGGGGCTGTGCTCTCCATTTTCGTCGGGAATCAGGAAGTGTACCAAAAGGCATATGGCTGGGCGTCTTCACAGGACTTCGGGGGATCCCCATTAGAGCAATCAGAGGCGATGACCACTGATCATATGTTTGATCTGGCATCTTTAACGAAAGTCTTCGCCACCACGATGGCGGTGATGAAATTAGTCAATGACAAAGAAATTGATCTGTCGGATCCCATTGCTCAATATTTACCACTCTGCGAAAAGCCAGAATGGGAAGAAATTACCATCCGGCATTTATTGACACACACATCGGGTCTTGCCCCCTGGAAACCACTTTACTATCATGCCTCGACATCGGAGGAAACTTATGCCTACATATGCTCATTACCACTGGCTTCAGAAGTCGGTGACGAACGACATTACAGCGATCTGGGATTTATGTTGTTGGGATATCTGGTGGAAAACATTTCCGGAATGTCTCTTCAAAATTATCTCCATGAAAATATTTATCACCCTCTGGGTTTAAATAAGACCCTATTCTTACCTGAAGATCCAACATTCAAATTTGCAGCTACTTCCCATGGTAATCCTTTCGAACGAAAAATGGTCGAGGATCCTGACTTTGGCTATACATGTGATGAAAATCCGGATGATTTTAATGACTGGAGACAAAGGATTTTGATCGGCGAAGTAAATGATGGCAATGCCTATCACGCGAATGAAGGAATGGCAGGTCATGCGGGTCTATTTTCTACTGCCCATGAATTGCAGCAATTAATGCAGCTTCTATTAAAAGGCGGTAATGCACATCAGAAAAATATTTTGGACAGTCAGACCATCAAGACATTCCTCACCAAGGATATTTTTGGACATGGTTTAGGATGGGCTATGTCAGCGAATACCATCCCTGTGTCAAACCTCCCCGAGGGAGCTTTTGGACATACGGGCTTCACCGGGACCTATGCTTTAGGGTTACCCGATCGAAATGCCAGCCTCGTCCTCCTTACCAATCGACAGCATCTGGGTGTGAATGAGGAAGGTTATTATCCTTCTGTCACCAGTCTGCGAAGAGCAGTCTCTGAATATTTTATTGATATATCTAAACCGTAAGAATAAAATAGGCTACTTCGGATTAGAATTGGTCTCGGTCAAATGCAGTGGACTTTGAAGTCCAGGTACATCTTCAGGATGTAGAACAACCCTTTAAATCTAACCATGAGTCCTCTATTATACTAGTTCGAATAAATAAACTATAATCCTTGAGATGCCTCCGGCGGCCAACTTTTTGCAGAAAAAGTTGCTCAAAACTGCCCGCTGTCAGACTTGGTCGGTCACACTAAATGTTTTTTCTCTATGCCCTATAAACTCGCGCATCTCAGAGTTTCACTCTAGTCTTGCTAGGTTTCTTTGCTGCTTTACCCACTGTATTCTTCCACCTCGCTCATACAGTATAGTGCATGGCCGCTCCTAAACATTAACTGTGACGCTCGCCCAATTCTGAAGGCGGGGAAAAACCATCGAAAACAATTACATCTAAGAGAAATCAATCCTCAATTATTATACACACTAAATTTAAGTAACAGGTCTCAAAAGAACCTAAATAGAAATCCTGGAATAATTTATTTCTTAATCGCTGCGAGACGAAGCCGCTCAGCTTCCCAACCGTGGTCAACGTACTCGTACTCGAAAGAATCACCTTTTACCATGATTTTCATAAAGCCTTCCCGGGTATTGTGTCTTCTACCCTTCCATCCATTGCCGGCGATTGATCCTCCGGTCAAAAACTGCACACGATTATTAGCATTGCCGTACTCCATCCAGTGGATGTGACCCTGAAGGACCAGCTTTAGATTATGATGCTGGAAAATTTCAAATACTTCGGCACCATTATTTGCTGTTCGTGATCCCTCTTTACCATACAATTGCGAAAAGGTGCAAAGCAACGGTATGTGCGTGGTGATTACGATCGGGGTATCCTTATCTACACCCTCCAGATGATCTCTCAGCCATTCCAATTGTTCACTATGAAAAAATCCTTTATATCTTTTATTATCTGTGACATCCAGGGAATTAAGGGTAATAAAATGCCAGCCCTTATGGTCGAAGGCATAGTAAGTATCCCCGAAATAACGTTGCCACATACCGTACTTATAATCGGGATGCGTCTCGTCCTCCGGACTTTCCTCATAAATACCAAAGAGGTCATGATTACCAATACAGTTATATACCGGCATCTCAAACCCCTTACTCATTTCTGTATACAGTTTGAAAAGTCCATCACTTTTTTCAAAATTCCCACGCATAACATCGTACACCAAATCTCCACCGGTTATTACGAAGTCCGGAGCCAGGGTGTTCACTTTATCAATCGCCATCTGAAATCCCAGGGGTGCATTCATTTCAGGCTTGATATGAATATCGGTCATGAAGACAAATGTGAAGTCAGACTCTTTATCCTCAGTAGGCGAAGCATCTCTTACGTCTCGACCCGACATGGAAAGTAAGGGAGCCCCTGCCATAGCCAGGCCCGATCGCTTCAGGAAATTTCTACGTCCCAGTAAATTGCCTTTTTGATCACTCATTTTTTAGGTATCTTTTTTAATAATCCACAGCTCTGAAACCTGTGCTCCTCGTTCTCCCTGACCACAGGTAAATTCGAATTGCACCGTACCGTCCTGCAGGGCTTTGTTGGGTATATCAAACTCGTATATGGGCTGGGTGCCGGTCTGAATAAAATCGTGAACCGGTAGTCCATCCGCTGTCAGTTTCATCTTCGAACGAAATCGTCCCGTATATGCCACCCGAATTTTATAAGAATTATTGGGATTTAAATGATCATATCTGATTTTCAACGGTAGGTCATAGAGCGTTGTCACCTGATGCATCCAGGCCAGGGGTGTCGATTGCCCGTCAAAACCAGTGGCAGTAATTTCATGAACCCACTCCTCACCCAGCAGACCTACTCCAAAACTAAC
>JAUILM010000577.1 GCA_030432855.1 Bacteroidia bacterium | reverse complement strand
GCATATACTGACATAGAAAGCATGCCAGCTACCCAGAAGATAGAATAGCAACGTCCACATAGAGACTACAGACCGTATTGATCCAACAGATAAATCATACCCGCCATCGTTGCCGTACCCAGCTCCAACTCGCGAAAGTGAACAGTCTCAAAGACATCATTGGGCGAATGGTGCAGGTCAAACATTTTTTGACCATCAACGATTAATCCCAGCATGGGTGTGCCATCCGCTCTGTGCAGTGGACCAATGTCGACACCGCCGCCTCCTCTACTAATGTAAGATATCGTGTTTCTTGGAAAAAGTGACAGGAAGCTTTCCACCTTGGATCGTTTATCATCAGAAGCTGTCATCCCAAATCCTCTGGGGCTAAAGCCTCCGGCATCTGATTCAATCGCAGCGATATGTTTTTCATTCTTCGCCAGGGCACTATCTGCATAGGCTATCCCACCTCGTGTACCATTCTCTTCGTTGATGAACATCACCGCACGGATAGTTCTTTTGGGTTTCACACCTTGATTCACAATCAACTTTAGGGCACCCAGAGAGTGCATACATCCGGCACCATCATCATGTGCGCCGTCAGAAATATCCCATGAATCCAGATGACCTCCCATCACAATAATTTCATCAGGGAACTCTGCCCCCCTGACCTCTGCAATCACATTGTATGATGGAGCATCATCAAACCACTGGCAATGCATCGAAAGGTCAATGGTTGCCGTAGGGTCTAAGGCCAGTATATCGTGAAGTTTTTCCGCTGACTGTACCCCAAGAGCAGCGGCGGGAATAGAGTCAAGTCCTTCCAGATAGTTTCCCGTACCGGTATGAGGTGCATCATCATATGATGAACCCACAGATCTGATCAAACTGGCAATCGCACCCTTCTTAGCTGCAGCTATTGCTCCCCTGGACCGAACGATTACATTCGCACCATAGGAAGACCCGGGAGATATATTGCGCTGATCAAAAGGTGGGTTATAAAAAACGATTTTACCTTTCACCTCCTCTGCTTTAAGATGGTCAAGATCATCGATAGATTGCACTTCAATCACCTGTCCTCTCAGACCTCCTTCAGGAGTACCAACAGAGCCTCCAATCGCCAATAGGGAAAGTTCATAACTATTACCATTGCGATCAGTAAGCGTCGCTTTCTCCCTCGCACCCCTCTCCCAATGCGGTACCAGCACCGGCTGCAGGTAGGCAGTATCAAATCCACATGTATCCATGACTGATTTAACCCAGTGAATAGCATCTAGTGACGTTTTAGATCCACTCAAACGAGGTCCTATTTCGCAAAGATCTTCCAACCAGAGATAGCTCTGTTTTCCTGTCAACGCATCATCAAAGAAGTTTTTGATCATTAGCCGGTCCTGATCGTTCTGGCCGTGGGACATAATGGCCAGCATCATACTGAAAAAGAGTAGTGTGGTACGCATTGTAGAAGGCTATTTCTAACTACAAAGATTGGAAAATTCCATCAGGAACTTTGAGTCGCAGACCCGTGGCACGATAGGTAATCCTGATCTTGGAATTTAAGGGCTCCTGAATTTCCAATGGACAACCAATGATGCGGCTCATATTCACCCCCAGGATAAATCCACCCGCAACTTTGATATCATCCGTCACGTATAGAACATATTTCTTCTCGCGAGGTGTATCCTCCCCTGGTGCCTGGAAAAATTCAGTCACCTCAACTCGATAGCATAGAAAACCTTCGATAAGCTTACTATCCGTTTTGTCCTCGTCTACCATATATTTGAATTCTCCTGTTTCAGAAGAAGACTCCAGAAAATAAGGTTGCTGAACTAATCCTCCAGCTTGATTCCTGGAAATCAATTTGTTCTCTGCCGGTAATATCAGGTAGGGATTAGTCAGTTCGTCATCCACTTTCTCCTGCACTAAAATAGAGTCCGACGAGAAATATACACATTTGGATTCGCGAGTGGCCAGTGAGGCAAAATGTTGAATATAGTCAAGTGTAGTACTGTCCGGCACTTCATCTTCAGCTGACATCTCTTTGGTAAGATAGCTTACCAGAGAGTCAACGTAGGTCTCGACCAGAGGCTGCTGAAAGTATTCAAGACAGAAGCTGCCTTGCGTAGTCTGAGCTTTACCGATAAAATGTGAGAACAAAACACATGTCAGTACAAGAAAAATGCGCATAGTAATCGTAATGTGATTGATTAGTTAGAACGAGTGATCGATACAGTAAAATTATTCATCCGTAGGATTATCACTCTTTTCCATTAAAATTTTTCCGCGAGGATATAAGGAAGCATCTTTCTCCAGGTCGGCCAGTCATGCTTCATATCATTTCCCCAGATGTCAATATCATGCCAAATACCTTTGCTCCAAAGGACCTCTGAAAATCTCCGCGTAGCATCTGGAGCCTCATAGTCACCACTGCCAGCATAAAGGTGTATGTGATGGGATCGCTTTAATGCCTCCAAAGTGTGGTAATCATGGATATTGGGTACATAGTGTTGCGGTGAGTTAAAGTAGACATCATCATTCCAGAACCCCTTCGTATAGGTTGATAAATCGTAATCACCACTCATGGCAATCACACCGTTTAGTAGGTCTGGCCGCTTAAAAAAGAGATTCACCGAATGGAGTGCTCCCAGGGAAGCACCAGCAACAAAAATCGGAGTATCAAAGCTCGTCTTTGACTTGATATACGGCACCACTTCCGAATACACGTAGTGATTGAATTGTCCCTGTCGTATTGCTTTATGATGTGGTAGCATAGTAGGATGCAACCACGACTCAGAGTTAATACTATTGATGCTAAACACCTTTACCTTTCCTGCATCAATAAAGGGTGCAATTTCATGAATGAGTTGGAAACGCTCATATTCAAGATAGTCGGCGGCTGCTGTGGGGAGCAAGAGTAAGGATAATCCATAATGGCCATAAGTGACTATGTCCATATGTTTATTGAGTGCCGGACTATGCCAGCCATCTATAATTCGATCCATGTTGATATATTATCAAAAATAGAAATGGAGATTACTAAACCTCCTGATACGTGTAGTAATCTCCAACAAAAGTACTTTCTTCTAGTCGGATTCTAAAATCCACCCATTTGCCCCATGCCCATTTGTTGGAGCTGCTCGGTAGTCATTTCTTTATAATCCCCTTCAGGTTTTTTGAAGAAGTCTGACGGTAAATCTTTAGAGATTTCTACTGCACGATATGTCATACCCATCATACCCAGATCCATGTTGATTTCCAAAGGTGCACCTTCCAGCTTTAAATGGTCCATATTCTGAACAAAGGCTTTAGGTACTTTGATCTCGGGTGTAATGTAGAATGTCATCGTAGCTTTTTGGCCTTGATTTACCATTTCAATCATGGCTTTGTGACACTTGTACCCGAGGATTTCTTTGGTATCATTCTTATCGTACTTCACACCACTATCCCCCATCATCGCTTTGGAGGCCTCTGCCTGCTTAGCCTTCTCGTCAGAAGACTGGATCGTCTTGATCTTCTGACCCATCATGTCTATGTAGCTTTCACTCGTATTATTGTTAAAATCCTGGTACATCTGCATATGCATCATGCCTCCCATCATCGTCATATCTACTTTCTGCTGCTCTTCATTGAAGTAAATTACTTGCGTTGATCCCTTCATCGCATCTAGCATTTGGCTCATCTGTGGATTGTCTGTCTTGACATCGATAAGCTCCATTTTCACCATTCCTTCACTTAGTTGTTGAGACCAACCGGTAAAAGCAAGTGATGAGCATATTGCCAGGACTATTAAGGCTTTAAATCTGATCATTATTCTATTAATTCGTTAGATAAACTTAAAAACTAACGCAAGGTCGCAAAATTTGATTCATTATGCAGGGATTAAAGAAGATTAGCTGGAGCCATTATCGACTAGTGAACTGTGTGACTGGATGTACACCTACGTCCCGTTCCTCAAAATGCCCATTCATCAAGATAGTGACGAAAGATCTTAACTGTATTGATTGCATCATCAATGGCTCGATGCGGCTGACCCTCAAACTCGAATCCTTCTCTTGTCAATGCTTTTTGTAGTCCGATAGGTTTATTCAATCGTTTGAGATGCTTGTAAGCTCTTTTTAGGTTTAAATAAGGATCCAGCCATTCATGATCCATATCGTGCAAAATGCTATCGTTTCGCAACAAGATGCGATCCTCCTTTCCCCAGGCTACCAGCAGATACTCCTCTTCGTAGATTTCAGCCCAGTCCAGGAATTTCTGAATCACCTTAGGAAAATTTTCAGCACGCTCTACCTGCCCCTGTTCTATACCTGTCAGCTCAGTGCAGAAAGCGGATAGTTGTCGATTGATCTGAGGTTTTACAAATTGATTAAAGCTACCTAGTTCTTCTCCA
>JAUILM010000576.1 GCA_030432855.1 Bacteroidia bacterium | reverse complement strand
GAGCGCTTGTAAAAAGGCCGGTCCCAAAAAGGGAATGTTGTGCTTTGTGATAATAGTGTCATTTCGATAGCTGCCAATATCGAAAATATCGAAACCCGACAGTCCCATCTTGTCCATCTGGGCTATTTCTTCCCTGATTCGGATTGTATCAATGTTACCGTGCAACCACCACCAATAGGTCTTGGGCCAGGCTTCTTTAGGTGGGTGTGTAAATTCCTGTGCCAGATGACCCGGGTCAGATATGGCTTGACCCGCTGTTTGAAAATATAATGCTGTCAGTATCGGGATGATAAAGAGTATTGCTTTTTTCTTCATGAGCTTGATTTAGTTGACGGAGATGGATAGTGCTTAGTCCTGAGGAATAATTACTGACTCCAGTCCAAGGAAATTTGCAATTTTTTGGATGGTCTTTGCATGATGACCGATGCCAAGGGCGAAGTGGTGCGTGGGACCTTCAGCCATCCATCGATAGAGGAAGGTCCTGACATCGGGTTTAAATTTCCCCCGGGTGTTCGTGTTGCCGGTAGGTGGTATGGGCCCATGGAGGGACTGTCCCTCTGCAATCACAAATTTGAATTTTCCTTCGTACGTCGAATTAATGGAGAGCATAGTTATGGGTCCTTGCTTAATCTTAAATTCCACCCCCGCTCCATATCCCGGCTTGCCGTGATATTTTTTAAGACTTCTAAGAATTGGTTTTCCATCAGCAATAGAAATATTGTGTGGACCATCATGCCCGACAAGGACAAAATCTTCTTCGAAATCAACAGGGTGAAATTCGGCAAAGCTGCCACCGATGCCCAGTCGATCCATAATCATCATAGCGATGAGGGTCTTCATGTCTGATTCTCCACACATGGGAAAACCATGGGAAGTAAGGATCGAATTTCCTACTATAAGATTGGACATCACCATCCTTTCCGGACTATCGGGAGGCCCGTCGTAGTAGTAAGCAAGACCATCGATGTTCTTTTCTTCGATAAAATGATCAAGCGCTACGCTTACTTTAGCAGCTACTGCCAGATCTTCCGGAGTAAGCTTCATGGATATGGGGTCAGAAACCGGGTCCGGAGTATCGAAGAACTCCAGGATAAATTTTTCTTTCTCTTTTATCTCATCCTCGGTCACGAGATCAAAGGACGACATGATTTCGTTGGCTTCGCATTCTACTACATGGCATGAGAAAAATACGGTGAGCATGCTGTGATCTGTATGCATATCCAGCATGGCATTTATAGGGTGACCAATATGACCAAGATGTACATTCTTTAGATCGTGCAGTACCTTAGCTATGCGGCAGTATTCCAGGATGCGCTCATCGGCGGCGGCATCGTCATACAGAGTTCCAATCACCATTTCCGGTACAGCTTTTCCCATACGTACGGCTACCCCGGTAAATTCCGGAATGGAGCATATGTCATCATTGGCTAATTGCATATAGGTGGAAGCCCTCGTGTAATCAAGTGCTTTACGTTCTTGTAAGGCAATGAGGACGATTGGAATTTGGAGCGTCTTAACGATTATGGCAAAAGTACCGGAGGTAGCATATGTCAGCATATTGCAGAAGAGCAGATCAAGGTTGGATGATTGTATCTCTTTGAGTTTTTCATAAGCCTTCTTTGGGTTGTCAATCATTCCAAAATCAATGACTTCAGCATCTGAGCGATTGATCTTGCCGATGATTACCGCATGCTTCTTCATGAGATCGTCCAGTAGCCCCTCAAACTGTCCCCAGTAAACATCGTAGCCTACACCAAATACGCCAATTCTTTGTTTTTCACCTTTTATATTCATAGACATGTTTGATTCATCGGATATATCATGATGTGCATTACATTTCCTGAGGTAAGTGAATATCTTGCCTGGCCTTGATTCGGGGAATAAAAACCATGAATGCTGCAAAAGCAACCCCATACATCACACCGGCATAAATCCATAGAGGATCATAGGAAAAACTCGAAATAATGATGCCCATTAAGGGGTTTACTATGAGAGCTGACAACGCTCCTGCCGTCCCGGAAACACCGACCACTGTTGAAGTGATGGACCTTCCAAAGATGTCCGAAATCGCCGTAATGTAATTGGTGATCCAAAGACCATGTGCAAAGAACACTATACTCATGATGAGGATGACCATCTCAGCGGTGGACACGTATTGTACAAATACAGCAGGGATTGTGAGAATGGCAGCAAGCCCCATCACTGACTTTCTGGCTATATTCAAACTCTTACTTTTATTCAGCAGGTAGTCTGAGAGGTATCCACCCAGGATGTTGGAAATGCCGAGCATCAAAAAAGGGATCCAAAAGAGTGAACCAATTTTATCGAAAGACACTCCCCGAAATTCGCTGAGGTACTTGGGAATCCAAAACATATAAAAGTAAAAGATGGGATCAAGGAAGAAGCGAATTAGTATAAACACCCAGACATCCCGGATCTTGAATAGAAGTGAAAGTCGGTGCCCGAGGTCGATCCACAAACCACGGGAGTCCTTCTTAGTACGCTCACTATCTTCTTCTCTTTGCTGGGGCAATTTGGGAAGCCAGAGCCAGATAATGATCCAGATAAGACCAATTATTCCTGTGACCACAAATATCCCTCTCCATCCCATCACCTTTATCAATTGTACGCAGAGAGGGGGTGCTATCACCGCACCTAACGCTGCCCCACCTATTGCGATACCATTTGCCAGTGCCTGTTTGTGTTTAGGTACCCATTCGACTACAGCTCGAATCGCCCCTGGAAAGGCACCTCCTTCTCCCAACCCGAGTAAAAACCGAAAGGAAGTGAAATGCCATACGGAAGTGGCCAGACCGTGGAGGGCGGATGCAATTGACCATATTCCGACAGAAATGGCAAGACCCTTACGGCTGCCAAAGTAGTCAATCAGTGCACCACCCAATGTAAACATTATGGCATAGCTGATTAAGAAACCGGTATTGATAATGCCGTATGCAGTATCATCAATCGTTAGTTCTTCTTTGATCTTTACAATTACAACGGACAATACCTGTCGATCCAGAAAGCTCAGCGCTGTGGCAATAAATGCCATCAGCACAACCCACCAGTAGTATTGGATTTTCTTACTCCTCGCCATTTGCTTTACTTAACGCACTAAGTTTCTTAAACATACAACATTAGCCATTGGAATTTAAATTTTTCTAATCTTTACCGAAATCATTAGGTCTTAGAAAGGACTTCATGGCTGCCAGTAAGTAAAAATAGAACCAGAAGATCATCCGGAGAGCCCAACTTCTTAGTCTTTTAGCACTAAGTTGCTGTTTGCTCTTTGATATGATACTTAGAGTGTTACCTAAGACTACAAGACAGAAGAATGTATGAATCGCGGAATTCCGAAGTATTTACAGATTAGTAAGGAGATAATTGAAAGAATTCAGAGTGGTGAATTTCAACCGGGAGATAAAATCCCCTCAGAAAATGAGATTATCAAGATGTACTCTGTGAGCAATACCACAGCCCGTAAAAGCCTACACGAGGTGGAACTGCAGGGGTGGGCAAACCGCATCAAGGGGAAAGGTACTTTTGTCTTAAATCGTTTTGAAGACAGGCACCTTACCCGGATGCTAGGAAATTTTCATGCTATTCGTGACAATTTTGATGACAATTTAAGGCGTGAAGGATTCAAGCCTCGTATCACTTTACTGGAGAAGACCATAGTGGAGGAGGGGGCCTCGATAAACGTGAATAATCGACAGTTTGTCATTAAGGGACCGGCGTTGAAAATACATAGATTGCGCTATGCTGACGATGTGCTGCTGAAAGATGAGACTAAATTTATCTCACTCCTTCAGTGTCCGAAAATTCATCTGCTGGATTTAGATAAGGTCTCATTAATTTCTACGTATGAGAAAAGCTATAGTCAAAAGCTAAAACATGCTTCCAGGACGATAGGTGCAGCCATACTCCACCCTGATGATCCCAATAATTATTTTGAAAATACATCGGCCATTCCGGTTTTCCAATTATTCGGAGCCATCCTCAACACACACGACGAATTAGTGGAATTGGAGCAGTCCTACTATCACGGAGAAAAGTATAAATTCACGGTCATGGCCATTCCGGAATTTAAGGATCATTAAAAGCTGAATTATAAAATTGCTTAACTTCTAAGTTGGTTTGGGAGGTTTTTTTTGATGTTTTTAAAGGGGACGAGGTTGGCTGAAGCCCGTAAATTCTGTTGCCAAAGCTAGTGGATGGTCCCCTTTAAAGTCCATGAGGATTCATAGGTATGAAACCGGATGACCTTATTCACCTTAAATTTTTTAAACCAAATCTCGACAGCATTTTGCAGGCTTCTCATCGTTATTAGTGAAAAGCGTATGAAAGCCTATCTTATACTGCTGCTTTT
>JAUILM010000575.1 GCA_030432855.1 Bacteroidia bacterium | reverse complement strand
TTGTCCTCCCGTGGATCTTACCTTTGGCGACTACCTGCGCGCCATCATTACGGCCGACAAAGACCTCGTGCAGGACGACAGCCGCTCCTATCGAATTGCTTTTATTGATGCTTTCCGCAAGCGGGGAATTTATCCGGAGAATATCCGGGCACTGAGCATCGAAAGTCTGATATATGATGAAATCGACTTTCGCAGTATTCACGAAGATCAAACCTATTGGCTGCTGGAAGTGATCGGACGGTTTCTCCGTGAATATCACCGGGATGTGATGTACCCCAAGGAGGGAGACGAACGAGATATGCGTCGACGGATGTACGACATGGCCAAAGATTACATCACCGGCGACGATGAGGATATCATGGGACTGCACGAAAGACTCACCGTCAAGTTTGCCGGTCATAGCAAGTTTGAAAAGATCACCGGCCTGGCCTTTAACCAGTACTTCCATCGATATGGTATCAACGAAAAGGGATATGGGTCGATGCCTGGTCCCGCCTTTCAGATAGAAAATCTACGGATCGTATCCCGAAGCGGTCCCAAGGATAATCATATCAATCACGTAGTCTTCAATCTCATCCAAACGGCCAATCTGAAAATCAAAAACGGAGACGATTTCACCTACGAACCCGGCCGGGACTTTCGATTTCGTGGTGGATGCACCCTCATCTTTGATCTGGATAGCAACGTACTCAAATATTCTATCTCCAAACCCATACTGGGTGATCAAAAGGACGACGACGGGGTCTATCAGCTTAATATGGATCGGCTAAAACGTCAGCATCAATATCAACTGGAAGACCGTATTGACAGCATGTCTGCCTTTGATCTCAACTTCGGATTTCAGGATCAAAACACCTTCCTGGAGCCGTTTGCATTTTTACACAATCAGGATAATCAAATATAATGGCTATAGCATCCGACAAACCCACTACTGATGTTACCGTCCGCATGTTTACCATGGGCACCGGTGACTGTTTCGCACTAAAATTCATGAACGAGGACGAAGAAGTCACGTTCAAGATGATGATCGACGCGGGGGCGCAGCGAGGCCCCAAAGAGCGACTGGAACCGTACATCACGGATCTCATAGACTATATGGACGGGGAGGTAGATGTGCTGGTCGTCACGCACGAGCATCAGGATCACGTGCTGGCCTTTCATGCCTGCAAGCCCATTTTTAAATCTGGGTTAAAAATCGACGAGGTCTGGTTTGCCTGGACCGAGGAGGATGGGGATGATAAGGTGGAAGAATGGAAGGAAGAGTATGGTAAAAAGAAAAAAGCCCTGCACAAAGCTTTCACGGAGCTCAAAAAATTGGAGAAGAACAAGCCTTTCATGCAGCAGTTTCAGATGCATATAAACGGTGGAGATGATGGTGGAAAGGCGTTCCAGGCACATCAACACTTTGTCAATGCCCTGGAGACTTTCGATCAGCTCCATCTGGATGATAAGCAATATACAGGGGGACTGAAAGGCATGAAAGCCGTCAAAGAAGATCTGGGCGTGCCTAAATTTCAGTTCCTCAGTCAGGGAAGGATATTACAAAACATTAAAGGCCTTACCGGTATCAATATCTATGTGCTGGGCCCTCCCAATAACTGGAAGGAAGTCAAAAAGGAAAAAGGGAAAGGTAACGAAGCCTACAAGCACAACAAAGACCTGGAAATCGTGCGGGGATATACTAATCTTTTCCAGGAAGGTGACGACGATTCGCTGACAAACTCCTGCCCTTTCAAGTCCAACTATATCCAGGAGCCCGCTCGAAAAGTCAAGTCTGCCTATACACAGCAAGACCAATCCTGGCGACGCATCGATCATGAGTGGTTGTACAGCAGTGCCAAGCTGGCCCTGCGTCTCAACCGGGGTATCAACAACCTCAGCCTGGTACTGGCCATCGAATTTGATAAGAGCAAACGTGTGATGCTCTTCCCCGGTGATGCCGAGATCGGTAGCTGGGAAAGCTGGCATGAGGTGGACTGGAAAGACCTGGAGAAAAGAGACGAACCACCCTTCATCCAACGGCTATTAAGTAACACAGTCTTCTACAAGGTAGCCCACCATCTCTCTCACAATGGTACGGCGAAAGAAAAAGGGCTGGATCTGATGACACATCCCGATCTGGTAGCCATGGCCACGCTGGACTACGACATCATTAGCTCCAACTGGACCAGCACCATGCCCAATCGTGGTATCCTCAAAGACCTGCTGGAAAAAACCCGGGGACGGTTGATCCTGATGAACGACAAGAAGCTCTTCCTGGATCGACGCAAGACCAAACCTTTGAAGGGAGAAATCAAAAAGCATCTCAATCTACTCACGGATGCAGAGAAGGCGGACTGGAAAAAGCGCTACAAACGCCCTGCGCGGAGTCGCTGGGTGGAATATACGGTGGGAGGCCAGTAGTTCAGTCTGGCAGTGGGCAGTTTGTCAGCCTGGTGACCGAAGCCTCGAGCGTAGGTCACTGGCAGTGTGGCAGTGTGCTGAGGACTGGTGAGTGAGGACTGAGGACTGGTGACTGAAGGCTGGGGACTGAGGACTGAAGGTTGGGGACTGAGGCCTGCGAGACCGTAGACTGAAATAATGATGTTGATCCTTTGCATCTTTTCGGCGAAAATCGTTACCTTAATATCGCTTTTACAAGGTAGAGGCAACCCGTTATACACTACCAAACCATGCTATGAAGTGGCTCCCCCTCATCATCGTCACCTTTCTCACCCTCTGGATTTCCATTCAGATATTTCAAGGTACAGATGATGCTGGTCCGAAGGTGTCTTTTACCGTGGCGGGTGACTGTCCTAATCCTGCCTTGGATGCGTTGGTGGCGCTGTATAATAATCACAATGGGGACAATTGGGTAAGGAAATCATGGTGGCTGGATACTTGTGATGTCTGTCTCTGGCAAGGAATTGAATGTGATGGCAACGGGAATGTGGTCGAAATCAATATGAGCTTTAATCGGATAACCGGTCCATTTCCTGAGAGTATTATTGATATTAATACTCTGAAAGTCTTAGATCTCACAGGTAATGACTTGGGGGGAAACATTCCTGCCAGGATCGAAGAGATGACTGGCCTTGAAGAATTAAGGCTAGCTAGTACTTCTTTAACTGGGGAAATCCCCGAAGAAATTGGAGAATTATCGGTGCTAAGAATACTTGATCTAAGTAGCAACCAATTATTCGGACTTATACCTGAAAGCATAGGTGAGACATCTCTAGAGCGCCTAATTTTAAGGAGAAATCAACTTAGTGGTTCCATTCCTTCTCAAATCTCGGAACTTCATGACCTGGAGAATTTAAATCTTGGAAACAATCAGTTGTCAGGTCAAATACCTAATGGCATAGTAAATCTCAACGAACTCGTGGCTATAGAATTAGTCTTCAATGATTTGGATGGAAATATTCCAACTAACATCGGAAATCTACAAAACCTTGAAGTCCTACAATTAGCACAAAACCAGCTGTCAGGACCAATCCCATCTTCACTTGGAACCATTCCTGGTATTCGTACCATCTACCTGCATGAAAATGAGCTTACTGATTCCATCCCTACCGAATTAGGTTTCTACGATAACCTGACTGTTATGTTTTTAGGAGGCAATAATCTGATCGGGTGTATTCCTCAGAGCTTTCAAAATTACTGTGGAAGGAATATACTTTTTACGTTCTTCCGAAATCGATGTTTGTGGTCAGGTGATTTTGAAGATTTCTGTGCGGGTGAAGCTTGCACATTTTCTGACTATCTGATATCTGAAGATCCAACAATTTGTCGAGGAGAATCGGCAGATATTGAAGTTCGATTCGCAAGTCAGTTTCAATGGTCAACCGGTGAAAACACAGGTGAAATAACCGTGAGTCCCACAGAAACAACTGTTTATTATGTAGACTTTTTATCTAACAATCAATGCGAGCGATCTGATTCGATTGTTGTTAGGGTCTTGGCACCTCCCTTATTAACTGTCACGGGTCAGAACGTCACCATCTCAGGTGGGGCAGATGGATCTGCAACCGCCAACACAATAGAGGGAACCTTGCCCTACAGTTACACCTGGAATACTGGTGCATCCACCGAGACTATCGACAATCTTACGGCAGGCACTTACTTCGTCACCGTCACAGATGGTAATGGCTGTATTGATACCTCCTCGGTAGTGATCACTGAACCAGCCTGCCAGCCCGCCGGTACTCCCTGCAACGATAATGATCCCTTGACATTTGACGATGCTCAGGATGGCAATTGTAATTGTATCGGCATCCCCTGCCCTGCCCTTCAGATAAATCTGGACATCGCAGGTATTTCATGTCATGGGGAGACTGACGGGTCCGCTATTGCCAGTCCAGTGGGTGGTGCCACACCGTACACCTATGTCTGG
>JAUILM010000574.1 GCA_030432855.1 Bacteroidia bacterium | reverse complement strand
CTGCCCAAAGCCCGTACCTGTGATTTCATTGCCTAAATAATTTTGACTGGGTGAATTCGTAGCCGTCATAACCAGACCATAGAGTTCTGCCCGGTTGCGCAAGAAAGTATTGAAAGGGCCGTTAGCCCCGTGCGAATTATCTACAATAATATTTTGGACAATATTATGCTCAAATAAATTAGAGAAGGGATAGTTGCCGTGACAAACCAGATCACCTGCTGAGTTATTGGGAAAGTTGGTCCAGAACGGATCCGTCGAATAATTAAATGACAATACGTTTCCGTTGGCACCGGATTGTAAAAGCATGGAATGTCGCAGATGATAAAAGATATTGTTTTCGACCAGGCAAAGGCTGGCCGATCCATGTAACACCACACCATAAGCCTTTCCACCTCCTCCATAATCAAATGCATGGTGGAAGGCACTCCCGGTTACTTCAACATGACTGCTCGCATCAATCACAACATGTCCAAAATTACACTGATCACTTTCTACTCCTCGTACCCAACATTCCGTGGCATACCTAAAATGAATGTTCTTGGATTGGGATGTCGTAGCATCCAGGCGCTTAATTTTTAAACATTCGATGCCAACCCGTTCTTTGGCATGTATTTTACGTAATGCTGAATATCTCGAAAGTGGGAAATCCGTGCGAAGAGGTTGATCTATTGTCAACACATTCCCATTAATATCCACAATACGTACAATTTGAGCCACTGAATAAAAGGCCCACGAATCATGAACCAGATCGTTATCAACTTTGTGCAGTCGAGCCATATCACCGACCTGCCAATGTGAGGCATCAGTCATCTCAATTTCTATATCACCCATATCTGCACTCGATACTAGTGTATCTGGGTTTCCTCCCCAATTGCCTATGATCTGAATCAAATCACCGGATCCTCCTAAATCGAACTCAAGTACGGTATGGTCTGCCCCCTCCCCTCGCAGCACAACTGAATCTGCTAAAATGATTGCCTGATCCAAGAGGTATGTTCCTTCCGGAAAATAGATTACCCCCGGACCATCATTAAGTGATGCCATTGCAGCACTTACAGCATCCGAGGCAGAAATACTTCCCGATGGATCAGCGCCAAAATCGGTCACGTCCACTTTCATGATACCCGCCGCCGCAACGTCTGTCAACCCTGCCAGGGTCCAGTCACTTGATCGACTGGCAGGTAGCACCTGACCTTTCGTCACGCCTATCATACAAATAAGCAACGCTATGCTCAATGACCACTGCATCATAACCTGGATAATTCCTATTCTAACCCCAAGATACTGTAATATTATTGTGATATGTAATTTGTTGTAGTAAAAAAATCCACCGTACCGAAGCACGATGGATTCACAGATTCTTGCCAATTTCTCAAGGTCTACTCTTTACACTTTTCTATATGTCCGATTCAATGATTCATGCATTTCGGTTTTCTAAGGACTTGAGTGCTAATGCATGATGATCGGTGAAATTATAAACAGTAATCGCCAAAATGACATCTGTAAAATTTGAGTGTGTTTATTGTTATATAATATGCAAGATGAGGGCCAGTAATAGAGATGTAGTAATCAATTTCGGAGTTTGGTTGAGTTTCTTCGGTTTTTGGTAGAAATCTTTCTGTTTTTGGTTTTCCTAAATTACTCAATCAAGCAGCTCTGGATGCAAGTATTTATGATGTTAGATCCGGTTGCACCTAAAATAAAACCACCATACAACGATACAGTTGTATGGTGGATCCAAATTGGATTTTGTTACTCAATGCAGACACTTTCCCCGCTAGGATAAGTGAGATCACTCATATTGAGCGTTGGGAAAGTTTACCCCTGTCTGCCTGAATGTATCCCGATCATGTGTGTTTAAACTTCTAAAACGCTGCTAAGATACCTGCTGAATACCGTTCGATCGTCCTGTATTCGGAGTTTGGTGCAATTTCTTCGTTTTTTAGTAGGATGATCCCGATTTTTTGTTTTTCGATAAAAAGATGAATTGCTAACAAATGTAATCACCAATATGAATCGAGCTTCATACTGGTCAGGTCAATTTCTGCTGTCTTACGGATAGTTTTCAGTGAGCTGATGACCATTGGCACAAAAAAAACCACCGTACAACAGTGCAGTTGTACGGTGGATCCAATGGATTTTGTTTTTTAGAAACAGACACTCCCCCTTCATTTCGCTTTTTCATACTCTTACAATAGCTTTTTTAAAGTCCTTGCTATTGCCACCTCATCGGGGAAGTTAACCCCTGTCTGTTTTCTAAAGTATCCTAATGTGTGCTTTATCTTAAATACAGTGTAAAGATAGGTTCTGATTCGGTCCATTAATGTCGATTTCGGAGTTTGGTTGCTTTCCTTCGGTTTTTGGTAAGATTTCTTCTTTTTTTGGGAAATCTGGTTCGAATGTTCTCCGTTTAATACATATTAAAATAATACGCAACTATATATGTATGATTATCTTTTTTTTATGAAAAAAGGAACATCTCTTATAATTATGGATCATGCCATGATAACTACTTCCAACATGGAAGAAAAGGTCTGGCCACCATTGATTGGCCTGTCACATATATATGGGTAAGTAAAAATGGGAGCTATTGTGCTCCACTGTCGCTTCTAATGCTGATACCTACTCAGCAGAAAGCAACTATAATGCATTCCGCAGACCGATGAGCGTAAAGCCATTAATGCCTGTGGTCAATCATGTTTTATACTTACAGGGGATGTAAACTACCACTGCTCAGTCTTTGCTAAAGGTCAGTTGTAATGGACATTGATTCATGTGGGGGTAAAAAAAACCACCATACAATCGTAAGATTATATGGTGGATCCAATGGATTTTGTAATTAGATGCAGACATTCCCCTGTTAGAATCGCTTTTCTTACTCCTGCATATGGTATTTAAAAGTCCTCTACCTATGCATTCATGCAGGGAAACTTAACCCCTATCTGCCTAATATATCCTAAAGTGTGTATCCTAATGTGTGCTTTGTCATAAATACAGTCCAAAGATAAGGTCAGTTTCAGGGTCTGAAGGACAGCATTCGGAGTTTGGTTGCTTTCTTTCAGTTTTTGGTACGATTCCTTCTTTTTTTGGGAATTCAATCGTCAATACACCTAACTGAATTACCTATTAAAAAAGTAACATGAATATAAATCATTGAATATCTGTTACTTAAAGAGAAGAAGCCATCAACACAGTCGATTTCTCGACAGGTCAATGGCTTCTGGCATTGATCATTGATGTCAACATTCCAGCTCAGGTCTCTACCACTAATAAGTGCTCGACAGATATTCAACATCTGCCAAATGTAATTGAGTGTTGTGGCAGTATGCAGACCTGTTCAAAATGGACAACTCTTCAATGATACTAGCAAATTCAAGTGTGTTTCAATACAAATTCGTTGGCAAGGTAGATTTAAGATCAACGAGAAATCTAATCTTTCGATAGTTGGCAAGGGAAAAGTGAAAATTGGCACATTTTCTTCGTTTTTTGGTATCCTTCACTTTTTCATGGAGACAAGAACTGGAATGAGTGGGTTTGTGGGGTTACACAGTAAATCCGTTGCCCTGGAATACCATGTAGCATGATAGAATGTTAAAAAAATCAGCAAACGGAAATGATTGGTGATGGATTCTATCCAAATAGTCCTGCATCTTGCTTTGAATCCAAAGCTGAGTAGCTGAAAAAAAACCACCGACACTATAGTACAATAGCATCGGTGGATCTTACAGATTTTGTCATTGAGACATGTTACCTCAAACTTTCCTACTTCCCAGTTAGGATCCCACCAGAGGTGGATTTGAGGATTTGGTGTTTAAGAAAGGGTGAGGAGTCTTAATCCCCGAAACCCTAATAAATGTGTGTTTAATAGAATTGGCTGCAAGATAGGATCTGACTAGCGATCGCCAGGTGATGTTTCGGAGTTTGGTACCTATCCTTCGTTTTTTGGTAAGATATCTTCCCTTTTTGGATTTGAGCGTTACCTGACTATCATATTCTCTCAATTGGCATCTTCCTAGATAAAGCCTTCATAGATATCACCAAATTATCTATAATACTGATTATCAATAATGTAACACATTTACATTTGGTACATATGATATAAATCGAAGGATAGTTACCATTCTCTGAAGGAATCCTACCGTTCTCCGAAAATTGACAATTCGAGGCTATTTCTCCCTATACATTTGGTGTCAGAATTAATTGATAATCCAAATATAACAGGGATATGAAAAAAGGATTACATACAAGAATCAGCACTATCACTACCACAATAATCTTATTGATTATGGCCACCTTTCAGATGGCCAATGCCGCCTACTGTTCACATGACATGGGGGATGCAAACTTCACGATTGAAACTATGGATGTCACGTAT
>JAUILM010000573.1 GCA_030432855.1 Bacteroidia bacterium | reverse complement strand
CACAAACAAAGATTGCTCTGCCGGGCTAAGAAACACATTCGCCGTATGATCTTTTGCCAGGTAGGTAGCAAACATACGCTTGCCCACAACGCGATATCCCACGCGATCAAAATGTGGTCTCTTATCTGTCTCAGGAAATGACAATGCAAATTCTTCGAAGTCCTCTGCTGTGATCAAAATCTAATCTTTAATCCTTCAGAAGATAACAGATTTTAATCAAATCAGACAGTATACATTTAGATTCCTGTCGGGTTGATAAACCACTGGCAAAAACGTATCTTAAATGTTATAAATTGAGAAAACCAGCAATACCCAATCATGATTCCTACTCCCTTCACCAACATGGCCCTATCACTATCTGGTGGCGGATACCGGGCCACCACATTCCATCTGGGAAGTATGTCCTATCTACATGAGAAGCGATTCAAAGGTCAAAATCTGCTGAAGAATGTGCGCATCATTTCAACGATATCGGGTGGTACTATCACAGGAGTGATGTACGCCCACAAACTATCCAGGAAAGAGGGATTTAATGCATGCTTTGATAAAATTTATACGCTCCTGGATAAAGACGAGCTAGTAAATAAGGCATTAAAAAAATTAAATCATCCGGCGAACTGGAAAAATGGATACAAAACCCGGGATCTCATCAATGCTTTCGCTGAAGTCTATAATGAAGACTTTTATGATGAAGGTACCTTTTCGGAATTATTTAATTCAAAATTGGATCATTTGACCGATGCCATTTTTGGAGCTTCTGAATTCACCTATGGTATTCAATTTCGATTGCAGGAAAACCATGACACCGGCAGATTTGGAAATTACTATTTAAACTTACCTGACAATATTGCCAAAAAGATACGTCTTGCTGATGCAACGGCCGCTTCTAGTTGCTTTCCGGGTGGATTCGAACCGATCATCATGCCAAAAGATTTTGGCAACGGACCTCAAAGTGAAGTAGTAGCGCACTGGCAGGAAAAAAAGTATCAAAGCACTGCCATCATGGATGGAGGCATAATAGACAACCAGGGCATCGAAGGGGTAAAACTGGCTGAAGATCGCTGGTCTAATAAAGTGGATCATCCTTTTGTAGGTACGTACTTTGTATCAGATGTATCGGGAGAAATGATGTCACCCTACGAAGTACCCGTATTGAAGCATCAGAACTGGAAAGACTACCTCACCTTTAAAAGTATCAACTGGATCACCGCCATCATATCTGCTATATCACTAGTATCTTTATTCTTAGGCCCTCCCTTCTGGAGCATCATTCTTTGTACCATTGCCATGACGCTCGTCATGCTATATTTTTCAGTCTTTCTATTGGTGAGAAAATACCTTAAAAATGCACTTGGGGGTATGTTTGGAGCAGATGCCGTTCGTGAATTAATGAGGAATTTAAAAGTGCTATCCAGTACCCCCATCTACATTCTATCCTACCTTGTGAAATTTCGGGTAAGTTCGGTGGTGAAAATGGTCTCAGATTTATTCCTTCGAAGGATACGAAGACTGCAATTAAATTCTCTATACAGCGACAACACCTGGAATTATCGACTTAAGACCAATAATATTTATGACCTAAGTGATGTATCCGATCTGACTCCTGCACTTCAATCCGTGATTGAAATGGCAAATCAAATGCCCACCACATTATGGTTTACCACACGTGAAAAACAATCTAAGATGTTGGATAACCTCATTGCCGCCGGTCAGGTGACGATGTGTCGCAACGTGATTCGGTATATTGAAAGAATACGCGACGGGGGATATCGGGAAAAAGTATGGACTTTACTGAGTCATGAAGATCAGGAGGCTATTTCCGAATTACATGCCTCAGCGAAAATCGACTGGGAGAAGTTTCTTGTGGACCCATTCTGGCTCCTAAAACAGGAGAAAAAAAGAACTGCAACATAAGACTCACACTTTGATAAGTGGTCTATATGAGCCCTATATTGCGTTTTTGTACTGAATTCTGGTTCACTTATCCCGATTCTGCCATCGTAACTTTAGATGAAGGCCTTACTACGATATCAGATGTTTCATGGAATGATTGAAATTCCTTATTTTCTGGGCTTTAATACTGTTAAGCTATACCTTTCACCACCGTAAAACCACTGAAATGGAGAGGTTTGGAAACCTGCATTTCGATACCAGACTACCAGAAGATCTAAAAGAAAGCTTCTTGAAGAGGCTACATCATCAAAACCTTCGCAGCATCTATATTTTCTGCTGGTTTGCTGGCTTTATCTACATCTCACTCCTTGCAGTGGACTACTTCAGAATTCAATCCGGCGAGTATTATTCCTCACCTATTTACAAATATCTGCTATTTATACACTTAAGCGGCATTGTATTCTTCCTTTTTGGAGTCTTTATAAAATGGAAGGAGAAAGAGTTCAAGTCCGGTGTTTACAATCCAAAAGCAATTGTGTATGCCATCCTTATTTTCTTCGCATGTACCGGACCTATTCAGGACATATTGACATATCACCAGCAGGGAAAAATCATTCTCTATATAGCTCTTATACTAATTACTAACTGGTGGCTTAATCTGCCCCATCAATTTAGAGTGATTTTTACCATGGTAAGTATGGTGTTGATGATCCTTACCGTTACACTGGTGGGTTCTACTTCCCAGGAATTGCACCTACTGGCGTATTATGAGATTATACTCTTTACCACGGCAGCTTTTATATTTGGCACGATTGATTATAATTTTGTGATTTCCAAGTATCTGGACGAAGTACAACTGGCCCGCGAAAAGAAAAAAATCGAGGAACTCACCAAGTTTAAATCAAGTCTCTATACCAATCTAACCCATGAATTCAGGACACCCCTTACTGTCATCATGGGTGCAACAGAACAAGCAAGAAAACCAGAAGCAACCCGGGACAGATCTACATTCTTAAGTATCCTGCAAACGATCGAACGACACTCTTCCAATTTATTGAAACTCATCAATCAACTGTTAGATCTTGCCAAACTTGAATCGAAAAGTATCGAGTTTATCATAAGTCGAACAGACATTGTGGCTTTTGTTAGATCGCTGGTAAAGTCCTACCACCCACTCGCTGATAAAAAGCATATTGATTTGACATTCCACAGCGACCTGGAAAATTATACTATTGATTTCGATGAAGAAAAGATGTATTCGATCCTTTCTAACTTACTATCCAACGCCTTAAAATTCACACCCGAAGATGGTATGGTGAAAATTCATCTTGATTCAATCAAAGAATCAACTGGCGAATTTCTCCAGATCAAAGTAGAAGATTCTGGATACGGCATTGGATCTGAGCACATTGAAAATATTTTTGACCGTTTTTATGTAGCGGAGTCAGGTCCTACTCGCAATACGACCGGAACGGGTATTGGACTGGCCCTTAGTAAAGAACTTATCCGTTTGATGGCAGGCACTATTTCTGTAGAAAGCGAACTCGGGAAGGGAACCCGGTTTACCATCAAGCTCCCTGTGACCAGAAACGCACCTGAGAAATCGGATACAGCACCATTAATACCTGAAGTGCAAGAAATGTCAAGTGCTCTGATGTACCCGCGTGCTAAAGATGGGACGACAGAGATCCCCCTCCTGCTAATAGTAGAAGACAACACAGATATCACAAACTATCTGACTTCACTTCTTGAGCAGCAATATGTCATTGAAATCGCAACGAATGGGGCCATTGGCATCGAGAAGGCAATGGATCTCATACCCGATCTCATCATTAGTGATGTGATGATGCCAGAGAAAAATGGATTCGACCTCTGCCATGAGTTGAAAAACTCAAATAAAACAGATCACATTCCCATTATTCTGCTGACAGCACGAGCGGACATGGAGAGTCGAATGGAAGGTCTGGAAATGAAAGCGGATGCTTATCTGACAAAGCCCTTCAAAAGTGAGGAGTTATTCCTCATCATACGTAATCAAATAGAACTTCGCAGTAAGCTACGTGCCCGGTTTGCCCAGGCACCGCTCGTACAAAAAGATCAGATGGAGACGAAGGAGTACAAGTTCATTCAACTTTTGAACTCTGCGATTGAAACCAATCTTCAGAATGCAACCTTTGGCGTAGAGGATCTTGCCGGCAGTGTATATATGAGTCGCATGCAGTTGCATCGAAAATTAAAGGCTATCACAGATCGCTCGGCCAGTAACTATATCAGAGTGTACCGCCTCAATAAAGCCAGATCGATCCTGGAGCATCAGGACAAGAACATTGGAGAAGTAGCATATGACGTGGGATTCAATGACCCCAATTACTTTAGCAAGACCTTTCACAAAGAATTTGGTGTCTCACCTTCCGAATATCGTAAGGCACATTAACTATTTGCAGAGTCGAAATTCAGCAAATCGACCTGAATTTGACATAGGA
>JAUILM010000572.1 GCA_030432855.1 Bacteroidia bacterium | reverse complement strand
CAGCACCTCCCGAATAAAACCTTTTGGCACCTTTTATCGGATAATCAGTATCGTAAAATGTGACAGGAAATTTCTCCCATTGATTATCCACCTTTCTTTGCACTGTCACCAGCCGGTCTGCCTTTCCATCCGGAACATAAAAGTAGGTGTCATTCATGCCCAGTGGCTTGAAAAGCCTGGATTCAAGAAACTCCCAAAAGGACATACCAGATATGACCTCGATAAAGTATCCCAGCACATCGAGACCTTCACTGTACTTGTAGGCTTCACCAGGATGATGATGCAAGGGAAGTTTGGCCAACTTAAGTACACTTTCCTTTATCGAGATATCTTCTGTCGTGAATAGATCGGTGATGCCGGCTTTATGATATATGAGCTTCATTGCCTCATTTCCATCGATTTGACCGTAGCCAAGTCCACTGGTATGTGTGATCAGATGTCGAATGGTAATTTCTTTATTAGCAGGTTTGGTGGTGTACGAAGTATCGCTGTAAGAAAATCGGTCCAGGACCTGAGGATTCTTAAACTCCGGGATGTATTTGGAAATTGGATCGTCCAGCTGGAAGTGACCTTCTTCCCATAGCATCATGACAGCGGTAGAAGTGATCGCTTTTGTTTGTGATGCAATGCGAAAGATGGCATCGGGTTCCATCGGCTTTTCTAATGCATTGTCAGCCATGCCAAAGGCTTTATGGTACGCGATCTTTCCCTTTCGAGCCACCAGAGCAACTATCCCTGGCACTTCACCATCCTTGATTGCATTATTACACATGCGATCAATACGTGCAAGTCTTTCGGGAGCCAATCCTACATCAAATGGATCCTGTACCTCGCTTAGTGGTGCACTATGCTGTGCCGATTGTGTCTGAGCTACCAGCGAAAAAACAAATGCAAATAACAGCGCGTGCACTGTCAGAAATCTTCTATGGAAACACATGGAATTACTTAATTTTTGTAATTCTCAAAATAGCTAATTTGCCTTGATCCATTGTACTATCACCGACATAAATGCGGGAAGAAAAGCTTGCTGTAGTGAAGAATACTCCGTAACCATACCGGTATCTGCTTTTTGAAATAGATGGTTCGCATTCTCCAGAATGTGGATCTCACAATCGAGTGTGTTTTCGTCACAAATCTTGTGAAGTCTCTCACTGTTTTTCGATGCAAATACCTGGGTATCTTTTTCTCCGAAAAGAGCGAGAACAGGAAGCTCAATTTTCTCCAAATCAAGGGCGGGATCATGTAAAATCAGGCTTTTCATTTGTGGTGACTTCATGGGCAATACTTGCTGATTATATTGACTCTTTGCCATCTCCTCAGGATTTGGGATCATACTTCGCTGGGCCTCAGGCAACGCATTGATTTCAGTCATAAACAACTTCACAAAATCCCGTTCCAGATCATCCCAGCCTTCATCTGTTTCCAGAGCTTGGTAGGCTTTTTCCTGAAACTCGAGCGTCCTGGCAATTTGCTCCTCTGACTTTCCCATTTTACCCTGGATTAAAGACACCTGGTCATTTATGACTTCGGAGAGTGGATATATAGGAGATGCCATCAGAATCAGCCCCGTAATTCTTCTGTCCATACTAGCTGCCCGAGCCGAAATAATACCTCCCTGACTGTGTCCCAATACATAGATCTCGCTGATTCTATGACCGTATTTCGAGGTCAATTCTTCCACAATAGAGATGAGATCCTCCGACATATCGCTGAGTGACGTATTTAGAAAATCGCCATTAGAACTACCGACCCCGCGATCGTCATAACGAAACGAGGCTATATCATGCATGCGTAAGGTGTCGGCCATCAATTGAAAGAGTTTAAATCGGTTTATGGTTTCATCCCGATCCTGAGCACCACTCCCTGAGCTTAAGATTACAAGTGGCGCAGGGATTGATGTGGCAGGAAGGACGAGTGTGCCTCCAATCGTGTCATCATCAGATATAATTAGCAGATCTTCACTCGTTTGAGCCTGCCCATATGAAGCATACATTAAAGCAAGCAGGTATATCAGAATTCTCATATTCTATTAGATTTATTGAATACCAGATAAGAGTAGAGTAGTGGAGTAATGGCTAGGCCTCCAATCACAACCACCAGAAACAAGGTAGTATCATCTTGTAATCCCACAACGGCCCAAATAGCAATGACGAGTCCCATAATCATAAATAGACGACTCGAGAAGCGATGCGTTTTACGCCAGGTATCACGGTCTTCCAGTGTCCATGGAGTTCGAATTCCAATAAAGTAGTTGTCTTTTAAGGAATTCAATTGATTACCGATTGCGATTATGAGCATTCCAATACCCACCCCCATCCATTTACCAGGGTTCCAGGATTGATAGGCAGCTACAATCACAATTATGTTTATGGCGACCAATGCCAGGCTAATGATCCTTCGTAAAGACCGAATACTCTTCTGATGATTATCGATTCTACGCTTTGGGTCAATGGCAGGTAGATACACAATAGCTAGATAGATGACAAAGGTCAATGCAGGCAGGCCTGCCATGGTCAACAATTTACTCCCGAAACGATCTGGATTTCCGGCTAAATCAAAGTGTATTGGCACTGAATCCGGTATCTGATCCCACACGTAAAGAGTGAAAACCACAGGTAAACACATAAGTAGGATGAGCCACCAGTCCTGTTTAATAATCTGCATATTCCCGTTCATGTATCCATGTTTAAAAGTGTAATAAACCACTGCAGGGCATCTTCAAGTGCCGTTGTTTCAATCGTGTATTTGATGAATTGTCCTTCGCGTCGGCTACTTACCAGACCAGCCTGCTTCAGGATATCTAAATGATGTGAAATACTGGGGCGAGTGATATTGAAAGCCTCAGCAATTTCTCCAGCTGTCAATTCTGAAGACTTGAGCCTTTCGAGGATTTCTCTACGAGTAGGATCATTCAGTGCCTTAAATATTTTATTCATTTAGATATTTAGACAATCATCTAAATATATAAAATCTTTCAATAGTTAGACAATAAAAAAAAGAGACATCACAGAAGTGACGTCCCTTTATAAAAATCGATTGTGTATTGGATATTTTCCTTAGATGGCTTTAGTACCTCGCTCATCTGTACGGATACGGATGCAATCTTCGATGGGTAATATAAAGATTTTACCATCACCGATGGTACCATGTTCGCTGGTCTCTATCTGGTCATTGCTACGTGCAGCCTTTTTGATGGTATTGATTGTGACATCTACAAAGTCATCATTCACGGCGATTTCAAGTTTAATCTTGGGCACCAAATTGGGCACCACCTTCTTACCACGGTAGATTTCCACAGTCTGTTGCCTTCCATGTCCGGAGACACGAGTCACTGTTATGCGGGTTATTTCGGCCTCTATCAGTGCTTCGCGTACCTGATCCAGTTGCGTTTCTCTTATTATGGCTATGATTAGTTTCATGACTTATTTAGTTGGGATTTAACATTCCATATCCATGCTCACCATGGTATGCCTGGTCAAGACCTTGCATCTCATTTGCCGGATTAGATCTGAATCCGATTGTCTTGCTGATGATGACTAATAGGATGTAAGTAATGATAGCTGCATATACCAAAGCAATGGCGACGGCTGCGATCTGAACTCCCAGCTGTTGCATTATGGTCCAGGAACCACCGGCAAGGCTGGCTGCTTCTTCCATCCAGCTATCCCGGATAAAGAAGGTCAGAAAGATAGCCCCCACTATGCCGCCGACTCCATGTATTCCAAAGGCGTCGAGACTATCATCATAGCCCATTCGATTTTTCAATAATAGTCCCAGGTAACAAAGCACGGAGGCTAAAATACCCAGCATCATGGCACCAAATGGCTGTACAACACCTGCAGCGGGTGTGACCGCAACGAGACCAGCGAGTATCCCGGATACAATGCCTAATGCGGTGGCTTTCCCTTGATGATACCCTTCAATAATCATCCAGGTGATGGCACCTGCAGCAGCAGCCACCTGAGTGGCAGTTAGTGCCTGTGCCGTGCTTAATCCACTCTCTACTGAACTACCGGCATTAAATCCAAACCAACCGACCCATAGAAGACCTCCACCGATCATTGTCATAACCAGATTGCTGGGTGGCATACTGGTCTTAGGATATCCACGACGAGCTCCCAAATAAATAGCAGCTACGAGTCCGCTTACTCCGGCTGAGATATGTACCACAGTACCACCCGCGAAATCAATGGCTCCGTTTGCACCCAGGTTAAACAAGAAACCATCCTCAGCCCATACCCAGTGACATAGTGGATTGTATACCAGTATGCCCCACAAGGCAATGAATAGGCAATAGGATTTAAAATTCACTCGCTCAGCGAACGCACCCGCAATCAGTGCGGGAGTAATGATGGCAAACTTCGCCTGAAACATACTAAATACATAT
>JAUILM010000571.1 GCA_030432855.1 Bacteroidia bacterium | reverse complement strand
AGAGCAGAGGTGGAAGTGTCAGGAGGAACAGCTCCTTACTCGTTTCTATGGGACAACCAATCGACGGAGCAAAAAGTGGAAAACCTTACTTATGGTAACCACCATGTCACGGTAACCGATGCAAATGGCTGCACCGTTCAGCTAGACTTAAGAACTGAAAAGAAGATTCTGCCTCAGCTTTCGCTGGCGAAACTACGTGAAGGAGAAGTGGTACAGATGCAAATGCTCCAGTTTGATGCGGACAGTACAAACCTGAACGAAGGTGCCAAACCGATTCTGGATGAGGTGTATTATTTCCTAAAGGATAATCCGGGAGTTGTCATTCGGGTAGAAGGACACACTAATAACATTCCGCCGGATGAATTTTGTGACAAACTGTCGACGGCGAGAGCAAAGTCTGTGGCCGAATACATTGTACAGCAAGGCGTAGCGGACCAGCGTGTCTACTATAGAGGATATGGTAAAAGACAGCCATTATATTCTAATCGGACTGCAGAAGGTAGGCGCAAGAATCAGCGGGTAGAAATCAAGATACTTACCATAAATGAAGATGGCTGATCGGGTTTGATCAGCCATCAGCTTCGTATATCGGTCACGATATGTATTTTGGGTGTGTCTGGTTACTAAAATCTGACTGCAGTTCAGAGAGATTTCTCGGTTGCATTGAGACTCACCTGCGAAGTCTTATTTGAATGTCGTCTAGGCAGCCATCGAATGCCTTCTTGTCTCAAGATCTCGAACTGGTAATATAATATCGTGTGGGCCAATCCACTCTTTTATTTCGCTATCCGATGTCAGTCGACATGCCATGTGAAATGTAGTACCATCACTTGCTATCAAGCGGAAGGTCGCACGTACATCTTCTGATTCATCGTCCATTACCGGCTCATACATCCACACATTTTGACCAGGGCAAAGATCCAGTAAATCGGCGATCTCCCCGGCACTCAGCATAGCCAAGGATGACTGGTTATGGATCAGGTCCCAGGCCAGTGCATCTACATGAAGTTGAAATGTGGTCGCAAATTCATTTGATTTAATGGTATCCATGTCGTTTCCTTTTTATGATAGCACTAAGGTAAATTAGCACCGTGCAATATACTTGCACGGTAAAAAAAGAGTGGAAAAAAGTGATCTTCTTCCAGCTAAAGACAGAGTACCGTTATGGATCCATAGATAATTTGAAGGAGGAGTGAGTGATAAGAAAGATGCCAGATGAGATACACTCATACTTTTTCAGGCATTAAAAAAGCCACATACCGTCGAAACAATATGTGGCCCTTTTCTTAGTAGCGGAGGCAGGACTTGAACCTACGACCTTCGGGTTATGAGCCCGACGAGCTACCAACTGCTCCACTCCGCGATATAGACCCTTTCTTGAACCCGACTTATGCATTAGAAAATCTATTACGGCCTGAAATGCCTGAAAAATAAATGCTTCTGCTGGAGTTTTCAGAATCACCATAGTCATACTATGCCGATTCTTCCAAACCTCCTTATTTTTTGAGGCCTTTCAGACCTCATAACGAAGTTCTAATACATAACTCGGGTTTCAGGGGATGGCAAATGTAAGTAATTCTATCATCTTTCCAAACTTCTAATCCATCAAATCAAGAAGTCTTTTATAATGATATATTCCTCCTCATACCATGAGTTATTAGAAACATGGAATGGTAGATAATAGTTCGATTTGGTAGTAATTGAAGGTCTTGTGAACTTTTTTAACACTCATCCTGTTACAATATTTGCGCAAGGTGAGTTGAGTCTGATCCAAGCCCTTGCCATTTCGAAAAATAAGATTATGAGAAGGAAAAAAGGTTTTGAGTACCAGAAGGGTGTTTATTATTTCAATGTTAAGTCAGGAGCCGGAAATGGCATCACAATCAAGCGGAAAAAGAAGAATGATGCAATCCAGGCTTTTTCACGATATCTTACGGTGAACAAGGATGTAGAGTGGTACGGCAAATGGGATGGTAAAAACTTTACCGAAGCTGATTTCGAGAAACTAGTTGCGGCCTAAATCAGAAACGTTTCTCTGATCCTTCTTAATGGATCATTAGTTTTCTGGCTGCACTTTTAGCTCCGTTTTTATCTATATACTGGTAGTAGTACAGACCTGGACTCCAGGAGTCCACTGGAATTGTTATGCTTTTACTGAAGCTTCTATTCAGTATCTGTCTTCCCAATTGATCAAATATAACTAATCGTTCTATTTGAACAGTCGGGTCTGCGCTCTCCATCTGAATCGTAAGCTGTTCTGAAGATGGGTTAGGATAGGCAGTATGCTGAATAGCTTCTGCCGGAATCTCATGTGTTGATGTAATATCCCCCTGGTCATACTGCAGAATATTTATGTCGTCAAGATAGATGCCGTCCCGTGTACCTGTATTGGTGGAAACCATTGAAAAACGGAGGTATACATCTTCTCCAATATAGGGTGACAGATCAATCTGCTCCAGTACCCAATCTTTCTGCCTGCCTGTGTAAACAGGCAATCCTGCATTCAACTGTAGTCTTCCTGCTTCAGAGTAGCGGCCACATAAAGGCATATATGAGGTACCATTGGTAGATATCTCAAGTACGACATAATCCTGGTGATTCTGAATATCCCACTTGGCCCGGAAAGTAAGCAGGGAAGAGTCGGCAAACTCAAGAAATACGGGACTCTGCGTGGTCAAATAATTGGTGGTGTATGGTACCGTATTCCCCTGGGGACTATCCGTAAGGCTGGATGGTACCGAGAAGTATTCAACTGTACTTTCACCCCAGTTATTTAATATGTTGCTTGTATTAAAGTCCTGCGCGCTCCCATCATTTTCAAATACGAAATTTTGCTCTCGGTAATACTTCACAATGGTATCCCGGTAGACATATGTACCGTTATCAATCGTGTAGGCAAATTTGATGCGTTCGCCATCCTGGATGTCTGAGGCCAGCTGAAAATCAATCTTATCTTCTTCCTGAGAAAAAGTACCCAAAATGTAAAGCTTGAAAGGGGCATTGAAAGAAATGTTATCCGTGATAGGCTTAAAATTGAGGGTGAGACCAACTTCCTCAAATCCCATTTTCTGTAGGATAAATGGCCAGCTGCCGACCGTATGATTGAAATAGGGCTCTGTTTGATCGATAATGACTCCACTATTTAGGAGAAAAAATGCAGCATCGAGATTCTGTTTTAGGCAAGCCTTACTCTGAATAATGACTTCATCAGGGTGTGGCCAAAAGCCGTCAGTACCCACTTCCGGTGTGAGTGGAAAGATTTTATCTTTTTCCTGATCACTGTACATCCAGTCATCCGAATCCCCATTAGTGAGATACTCAACCGTCTCAATACTATTGCCAAAGTGATAGTTATTTTCCTGAGTCAGCAGAGAAGCCAATTCTTCAAATATGTGAATATCATCAGGAGGTGCTTCGGTATAACCATAGGGATAAATGAGGAAGCCCCCATGGGTATGGTAATTTAATGCCATTTCGAAATCATGGTCGAGCACAAAAGCCCGGACTGCCTGTGTCTCTGGCTCAGAAAACGGAGCAGGCCCCCGATAGGTCAACGATCCTGTGCTACCGGTCGATCCCTGATTGTCATGACCCCACTCATGTCCATAGTTTCGATTCAGATCTACCCCAAACGTTCCGTCACCATTATTTCTGCGATTCTTTCTCCAAAGACCTCCCCCTTGCGGCTTGGTAGTCTCATTGTAGATGTAGCCATCCGGATTCACACATGGAATAAAATATAGCTCAGTATTGCGGATGATGCTGGCAACTTTGTCATTTGAAGTTGCATTCTCCAGCAGGTACCACATATAATATATCATCTGTGTGAGACTGACCGGTTCGCGTGCATGATGCAGGGCGGTGTATAGTATTTCCGGTTCATCTTCATCGACCGAGGCATTGTCCGAAATACGTACCCAATAAATAGGTCGGTCTTCATGTGTCTTGAAATCTCCTATGGGCTGACGGACGCTAATCAAATTCGGATACAGAGAAGCCATTTTATCCAATTCAGCCAACATTTCCTCATAACGGTAGTTGCCCAGATAGGATCCTCCATTGAAATTGACCGGTTTTTGATGATCGAACTTTGTGAGTTCCATGATGCAGGCCTCATTATCCCTTGCATAATCCTTAAAGGGAACCTTGGCCTGCCGAACGTATGCGGCTTCCGCATCAGCTTCTAATACATCAATCTTAAATCCAGCATTCTCCATCAGTCCAACTTCCTCGGTAGAAAAGTCACCTGTGATCGAATTGCCTATGCGATGATAATGGTCTACTGCTACCCCAAGTGCTGCTATCTCACCTACTTTTCGATTATCCAGTGAAACAGTAGCTCTGACATATGACTGTGAAAAAGCCTGAACATATATAAAAAAGGCAG
>JAUILM010000003.1 GCA_030432855.1 Bacteroidia bacterium | reverse complement strand
TCTGGACAATACAGTAGGGAGGATTGTCGATAAGCTCAGAGAGTTGAAGATTATGGAGAATACACTGATTGTATTTACTTCTGATAATGGAGCTGCTCAACGTTGGGATGGTCGATTTGACAGCTCAGGACCTTTGAGGGGTCGTAAACGAGATGTCTATGAAGGGGGTATCAGGGTTCCTACCATTATCTCCTGGCCGGCACATATTGAGGGAGGAAGAACTAGCGGTTACCAGGGAATGTTTGTGGATTTCTTGCCAACATTTTGTAGTCTGGCGGGGCTTCAGCTGCCTGAAAATACAGATGGCATCAACTTTTCAGATGTTCTTTACAATGCGGGTAAAATAGCGCATGAAGATGCCCGTACCTTATATTGGGAGTTTCATGAGCAAGGAGGAAAGCAGGCACTTCTATCCGGAGGGTGGAAATTAATCCGATTGGATGTGCATGAAAAGGGATTTCATAGTGACCTGGAATTGTATAACCTGGTTTCTGATCCGGGAGAGCAACAGGATGTCGCTCCTCAATTCCCATATCTGGTAGATTCTTTGGAGAAGATCATGGATGCGGCACATGTACCAAGTGTAGCCTTTCCGTTTGGATCAGAAGAATAACTACTCAAATTCGACATCTGTAATTTTTAGATCAAACCAGTGAAAGGGACCATCCTCCAGTTGCCAGATCAGCTTTGCCCGGGTGGGAATCAGGATGCCTTCAAATGACTGATAGCTATCCGTATCAATTTGAGCTTCCCATGGTTTTAGCTCAATTTTTTTCCCCGTTTCATAATACCTCTCCGCAGTGACTTTGGATATAAGTCCTTCTTCATTAAAATGAAAAGTAGCCTGCACCTTGTTCTTGCCATCCTCTAAGGTGGCCAGCACCTGATGGTCATTGAGCTGTGTCCAGGTGACATATTCGTTTAGCATGGCGGTGGGGTACCAAATCATTTCTGATAGGAAGCGGATGGAGGCACTATGACCGATTTCTGCACTTTGGACATTGACGACAGGTATCAGAGAAAATGCCTTGATGAGCATCTTGCCGTTGCCACCCTGATACAGATCTCTCCCTTCGAGGGACATCTTGCCATCATCTGCTTTTAGGTGCCAGACAAATCCCGGTGCATTTGTAACAGCAAAATGCGTGGCCTTTCCTTCTATCCAATCAGCGTTTGGTTGTGTCCTTAGTCGACATTCCTGTTGCACATGCACCTGCGAGATGGGAGCATATCCGGGGACTCCGACATTTTCCAGGTACCTTGATAACAAATCAGGCAAAGGCGCTATATCTTCAGCGCTGATGGTATGGGCTACATATGGCTTGACCGCCTCAGTCAATTTTCGGGTATCCTCATTTATTATTTTTTGAAAGGAGTACGATCCCATAGAAAGCAGGGTGGGAAATAATAAAATCAAATTAGCCAGTGTACCATATCGTGCATCTTTCCAAAAGAAGAAAATTAATATCTGTGATAAAGCAATCGCTATCAGTGAGAAGAGCCACCAGTGCGTTGATTTTTGCAGATACATTCCAAATGTCACGATAAAGCATACTGCGGTCGCAAGCCACAGAGCACCCAAAATTCTTCTTGGAGTATCAGCATATCGATTCGAAAATAAGGACTGATCTATCCAGTTGATTTCAAAGGCATTCAAGAATCCCATGAGATGAATGAGGCCATGGATTAGCATGATGATTGTGAATATTATCTTCATTGCATGCGTGGTAGATTATCACTCAAATTAGAGTAGTCACGCGCAAGTTTAAATGACATCCGTCAACCTTTGATCTGATGCCGGTGAAATCGATACTCAATCTGAGCATTCAGAGGGTGCGTCAAGGGTGGTGACAAGCTGATCGATACCTCGCTAAGATTATAGATTGATAATCACATTTTTTCCTGATGACCACAATTTGTCTATATTTCGTTTACCAAGGGATATTGATCCAACAGGCCTTTTTTAGTTATGTTTCCCAAGAATTTGGGTAACTCTCTGATCATTAAGGTGCTAGTACGTATGAGTGGATCCCCCGTTGGAAAATATATTGCATATAATAGCAATAGCAAGATGTAATCCTTGTTGGACATATTATTTATTAGTGAGTCCCAAAACAAGGAAACCAAACCTTTTTAGGGGAGTGCCACCATACCACTCCCCTTTTTTACTTAGGGTTTCGGGGACCGTAGAGAGTTTCCTGATTTCCTTCTGCCGCTCCCAGATCAGGTGCAGATCCTTCGTAGACATCATTTATGTTGGGCAATATCAATCCTCGGTCAGATGCATTACTTCCTGGCTTGAGATGAAAGTCATATCCGTCACGGGAGTATACTTTTCCTCTGGCTTCAGGATCTGGCCTTTGTACAGATCTAAATATATCATAGTCCACGGCAACGCCATGCGACTCATATCCTGTCTTTATCCTGAACTCTTGAAAGTCATCCGCATCGTAGGAAGTCAGTTCTGCAATATCAACATGATTCTCAGCAGATGTCGCAGGTGATTTCCAGCGAAAGGATCGCTCCATCGGCTTCACCCGATACCCATTGTAGTCCAAGGTGGTGTAGGTAGTGCTGGTACTACCACTCAATGAAGGTCGGCGGTCTGTGTGTCCCAGGAAGAGGTTATTTCGAAAATGTCCATTCGAAATAGTATTGAAACTGGTCTCTGCACAAAAAGTATTGTGATAAGCCAGGATGCCGGCTGGCCGGATGGTGTACTTAAGGCTGGTGCCCTGCACCTGGTAGATGATATTGCGTATAAAATACACAGGGCCTCCAAAAACAGGCTGCGCACTCAGACCTGCATGATAGGCATTGAATCCCCGATTCTCAAAAATTCTGATATTATGTACACCACCATCGGCTTCAATAAAATCATCGGACATATTGAAAATGTCATTCCGGTAGATATCAATGGAAACACATTTTTCATCTTCCGAATCTTCCGGTAATCCATGTGTGTCCACACATATGCCATCATGGAAGAAAGAAATGTCATTATGACAAATCACATGACTTTGACCATATACTTTCACAGCAAAATACGACGTCACAGGAGCGGGATGATCAAATCCATGCCAACCATGCAGTGTGTCCGGATCATGACGACCTATCATCACATTGTCGGCTATATAAAAGTCTCGTGACTGCTCGCTATGCGTCATCACCGCAATGCCTACATCTTCAATTCGACAATTTATAACCGACAGACCGGAGCAGCCTTTGACATGTTTTAATCCTGCATAAAAGGCGATATCGGTATTTCGAATCTCCAACCCTTCAAAAATGTGGTAATCGGCAGCCATGACATCAAATAGCCGATATGCGCCCGCTCCATCAAAAACAACTGGACCATCCCCGGCAGCCTTTATGGTAATGGGTCGATCGGGGGTTCCTTTTTGCGTCAGCACATAGGCTCCGTGAAATTGTAAAGCCAGCGGATCTACATAGTTCAAAAGGTCTCCTTGATAGGTCCCGGCATGGACCAGGATGATATCACCTGGTTGTGCTCTGGCGTCCGGAACCAACCACCAATCTCCCAGATTGCCCTGGCCATAATATGCTTCATTCAGTCCGGTAAAAGAAGGTTCCTCTCTGTCACCTTCGTATCCGGGTGGATAGACATGGTATATTTTTCCTTCTGTATAGGGTTTGGGGACGGATTTTGTTTGTATCTGGCGGACAATAATAGAGTCTCCCACGATGCCATCAGGATCTCTGAGTGTAAATTCGCAGGTATACTGAGTATCAGGATTCAAATTAAAAATACTGCCCGCAAAAGCATCTCCCACTTCGTACAGCCATCTTTGATCATGTCCGTAAATGGTCTCACCGCCGATGCGCAGCAGTGGTAGTGCCTCTTGCCAGTCTTCTTCACCATACTTTTGGAATCGCACCGTCACGGTGGCGTTTCGATTTTTGTCACCATTAATTTTCCATTGAAACCCGGCACATAAGAGGGTAGGAGGTTCAACTATAAATTGATCACTCCACACTTTGTTCTGAGCATTTGGTATTTGGGCGGTTCCTATTGTGGCGAAGGTGATCAGTATGGGCAGTGGGAGCCACCAAATTTTGTGCAAACACATGTAGTGATCGTTTAAAACGGGAGTAAATAAGAAAGAAAAACTTCTTAGTGAAAATACTGTTTTTTAATCATCACCAGAAAGCCGTTGAAAACGAAAGCTGAGTATTTAATAATAATTATTTTATACCAGGAATGATCAGCGCTGGTTATGTCTCGAACGGTTTCTTAGGGAGGGGATTTTCGATACACCCCGTCAAAGTAACTGCCCATATAGGATCCCCAGGGAGGATCGTAATCCATAATTAAATCGGTGGGTATTAAATTGACTTGCATGCCATCAAAAGTGTACGTGTGTCGCTCGTTAGTAGCGTGGACATAAATAATATCCATTTTTCCATTGCCGTCAATATCACCGATCCATGGAGTGGACGATATATTATTACCAGGATAAGAAGCGGAAATTTGGAAGGGCTCTCCAGTCTCGAAATTTATTGCAACCAACATATTTCGGAAAAATTTGCGGTACAGACTGTCTATTTCCTGGTAGTTGACACTAAGAAGCACTTCTTCTCTTCCATCTTTATTTAGATCAATGGCAATACCAGAGCTGGTCTGATAAAACCCGAGTGAATCACTGTAGGCGATGGACCCGTCACTTCCATCGATCATAAACTGACGATTCCATTCTAATTTTGGCCAGACTCCGGCAGCGATGGAAATAAAAAAATCGGGTGTTTCATCACCAGTGAACTGCCCAATGCAAAGGGAGCTGTAGGTTTCGGTATTGGGGAATTCCGCTTCCCATAATTTCTTGTAATCACGACCATCGAATGCCATCATCCGACCGTCTACGCTACATGCTACCAGATCATGAATATTGTCTCCCGTAATGTCTACCCAGGCAGGTGGCCCTATAAAGCCCTTTGCATTGCCCGTGGCGAGTTCAATGGAGCGATCCAGACTATCCTGCAGGATGTCACTTAAAGTGGTGGCGAATAGATGTCCTCCAATCGTCTCTCCTCCGGTCCCATAGACTACCTTGGTATCATTATTTTCCGGGTCTTCCACAGCGATGAGAGACATGTACGTCTCCTTCCCATCCGGAGTGTCCACCATTTTAATAAGTGCTCCGGATTTGGCATCGATAATCATCAGATGGCCCGGTGGTCTCATAGAATCATAAGGTTCAGCGAGTACATCGCCCCCGTTGGAGACCAGGATATCCGCCAGTTGATCTCCATTTTGGTCAGGAATAAATTGGGCATTATAGAAATTGTACCATCCTTCCTCTCGTAGATTTCGGTCTTCCCCCTCTACGAACTGCCAGATTCGACTACCATCTTTCCCGGAAATGGCCTGCAGTTCGGCAGATCTGCCATTGATGATTATATCCTGTATTCCATCATCATTTATGTCCAAGAGATTGGCGGATCCAAAGATCTGATCTCGGGCCGATACAGTCCAAAGCAATTCCCCCGACTTTCCATCCAATGCAATGATCGCCGAATCAGAAGGTATAAATTCTTCTCTACCGGCCCCTAGGATCACATCACCCACACCATCACCATTGAGATCGGCTACTCTGGGAGAGGAAAAAGTGCCGATCGTGGGAAGCTCCTTTGACCAGGCATACTGTGCCTGAATCTCCAGGACAACCAGGAGGAGAAAAAGGATGGAGATAAATCGTATGAACATATATCTGAACTTCACACGGCTGAAAGTACTTATTCTCTCGCTGAAGATTTAAAAAGTTCAGCATTTACAAATCGAATATTACCGATTCGGTTGCTTTCCCTGACAAAAGCGGCTAAACTTTCTTTCATGGTTGCACGATTAAAGTCACCTGCAATGATCAATTTATATCCATAGGTTGAAAACTTCTGAAGGACTTCGCCAGCGAGTTGTGTCTTTAGATCAAAGAAATCCGGATGTATATGATCTTTGTTGATGATCAACCCATCACTACCCTCACTCATACAAATGGATATTAATTCTGTACCATCTGAGCCCGGAGAAATGCCGGGGTCAGCCTCCTCCAGTAAGGACCAGGTTCCACCATCAAACTGAATTGTTCGCACGTTTAATGACTCTTATTGTTCTACCTCCAGCGCCGATAATATATTGCCGGCCATCTGTTGTAATTGAAGCTCAATGAGTTTTGCATCATATTTCGCATTATTATAGCTTACTGATGCATTGAGGAGATTTAACTGAGCTTGTCTAAATTCTACCGAAGTTACCTGCCCGATATTAAATCGTTCTTCAGTGCGGTCAAAATTCGCATAACTTGTTTCGAGGTTCACTTCCTCTGATTTCAGTATGAATAATGCGGTCTGATAGGCTTCCCAGGCATTTGTGATATCTCGCCGCAGTTGTAGCTCCACCTGATCTTGCTGCAGCCGTTGAGTCTCGAGTGAAATTTGGGTATTTTGCTCCCGCACTTTTCTCAAGCCACCATCAAAAATGTTCCAGTTGACTGTGGCACCCAGGTTGAGACCTCTACTGGTAGAGAAGGTGGAAAAAGAACCTGGAGGATTATCCTGAAAAGAAAAAGCATACGATCCATTGGCAGAAACCCGGGGTTTTCTCTCGCCTTCGATTACCTTCAGGTCGTAAGTGGTGATATCATAATTCTTGGCCAGAAGCAGCAGATCAATATTTTGAGCCATCGCATCATTTACCAAAGATTCAAATTGAATGTCGCTATACACGACCGTGGTATCTACCTGAAAATCAGCATTGAGGTCCGTGGCAAGTAACACATTTAAATCCCGCTTCGCGTTTTCCAGCAGTTGTAGTGTGTTAAAGTAATTGATGCTGTCTCGTTGTACATCTACTTTGGCATTCAATACATCAAGCCCGATCCCCTGACCGTAGTCAAATTGGTATTGCACTCGCTCAAGTCGGTCATTGGAAAGATCTATAGTCTGCGCAAGTACGTCCAGATTAGAAGTAAGCTTGGCAATCTCATAGTATAGACTGATTATCTGCAGCACATTGAGTTCGACTGTTTGCCTGAGCTGCAGATTAGAAAGATTAAGCACTTCTCTCAATTGTTCAAGTGAAGTAGCTCTGGCCTCATCATACAGAACATAGTTGGCATCTACTGATGCATTGGCCCGATAAGAAAAGGCATTAGAAACCTTGTTTTCACCTCCATTGCCAAATTTCTGTGTGCTGCTACCCAGGTTGAGGGAAGGTCCTCCCGTAGCCGAAATTGTAGGTTGGTATCCCAGCGCTGTTTTGGTTGCATTATTGGCTGCTATCTGAATGTCACGTTCTGCCATTTGAATACCATAATTGTTTTCAATGGCAATTCGAACGGCTTCATCAGGAGTCATGACAGGTTGACTCCAACCCACCAGAGTAGTCATCAACAAACCTAAAACAATCATGTATTGTAATACTGGCTTTAGACCCTGGGATAGGTTGTCTAAATTCATCTTATTTCTTTTTCTTAATAAATCCAAGATTCGTTTCGCTTGATTTTGTAGTGGATTGATCGAACCAAGACCTCTAAGCTAGTTCCAGATGTTCCTCCTGCTCCGCTTTCTTTTCTCTTACAGCTCGTTCCATTTCCTCTCGAGTCGGTTTCACTCCGGTGAATAACCACCTTCGTCCCACTTTCAAATAGTTGTTGAGTGACAGGAGAAGAGGCAGCATGAGTAGTGTCAGGAAAGTCGCCACAGCGATACCATAAGCTATCGAGATCGCCATGGGGATGAGGAATTGCGCCTGTCGGCTAGTCTCAAAAATCAATGGGGCGAGTCCGGCAATCGTCGTCAGTGAAGTCAGGAAGATCGCCCGAAATCTTGATTTCCCCGCTTCATACAGAGCATCCTCAAAAGAGAGCCCCTCTTTGAGAAAAGTATTGAACTTCCCTATAAGTACGAGTCCGTCATTTACCATGATACCAATCAGGGCAATAATACCCAACCATGACAACATGTTGATAGAAAACCCATGAATCCAGTGCCCAAAAGTGACCCCCATCAAACTAAATGGAATCATAATGAAGAGCAAGAGCGGTTGGCTATAGGACCTAAAAGTAAATGCAATGATCGCATAAATCATAAAGAGTACGGCAGGCACCACGGTATTGACGGAGGCCAATAGTTTTCCAGCTTCCCGGCGCTGCCCTTCGTACAAGGGCGTCACAGTGGGGTAACGAGCCAGGATCTCGGGCATCACGTTCTCCCGAACGCCAGCGAGAATATCTGTTGCACTTTCATTGCGATCTTTCAGATTTGCTTCGATGCGTATTTCGCGTTTGCCTTCCAGATGATTTATGGATATATCACCTCGGGCAATGGAATAGTCAGCTATTTCGCTAAGTGCCACGCGGCCCTGATTGGGAGTCACGATCCACATGTCATCGAGATTCTTAATTGATGACCGGTTGTCACGATCATAGCGCACCCAAACTCTTATTTCGTCCTGTCCCCGCTGAAACCGCTGTACACTTTGTCCAAAGAATCCACTCCGCACCTGGCTCATCACATCGTTGTAGGTAAGCCCCATCAGGTGTGCACTTTCCTTTAGATCAATTTTTATTTCCTTAATACCTGCAGGATCATTGTCTGAAATGTCCTTTAGTTCGGGCATTTTAGCGATGGCAGCCTTCACGGCATTTTTTGCACCTTTCAGATCCTGAATATTGCTGCCGGTCAACGAGAGTGAAAAAGGCTTTCCTCCGAAGTTTCCTCCCGATCCATACTCAATACTTTCGACCCCGTAGATGGGACCCACTTCTTCTTCTATCGCATTGGCAATGTCATTTGAAGGAAAGTCTCTTTCCTCTCCGGGTAGTAGATTGACTTCCAATGAAGCATTTGCAGTACCAGGACCAATACGTCGAATTGTATTTTCAATGACTTGCTTCCCATCAGATTGTCTCTGAGTAAATTCTTCACTAACTACCCATGCCGCTCTTTCAATCACGGTAATGATCGAATCAGTAATGGCTTCCGTCGTGCCCTGGGGCATCGACAAATTGATCGAGACACGATCACTTGCTATGGACGGGAAAAATGTGGTCCTTACAATTCCACCACCGATGGCTCCTATACTGATAATGAGCAACGCGATGGGTATGGCAAAACCCAGGAATTTATAGGTCATAAAAAATCGCAGGACCGGTGCATACACTTTGTCTCGCAAGAAATCCATCACAGCATCACCAAATCGATTGATCAGGAATCGCTTCCCCTGCTTTTTCATGGCGTTGGAGTGAGCGATGTGGGCGGGTAAGATGACAAGGGCTTCAAGAAGCGATACACTCAACGTAATAATTACCACCAAAGAGACTTCGGAAAAGAAATTCCCTATGCGTCCTTCCAGGAAGAAGAAAGTTGAGAATGCCACGATAGTAGTAAGGATAGCGGATATAATGGGAGCCATCACTTCCATAGTACCATCGATTGCGGCTTTTATTGGACTTTTCCCTTTTTCGTAATGCTGATAAATGTTTTCCCCGATTACAATGCCGTCATCGACCAGTATCCCAATCACGATGATCATTCCAAATAGAGACAATACATTAATCGTCATGGCTACGGGGGCGAAAATAAACATCCCAAAGAATGAGATGGGTATTCCGATAGCTACCCAAAATGCAAGACTGGGTCGGAGAAATATCGAAAGGAGTATTAATACCAGAAGGATTCCCATACCACCGTTCTCAATGAGGAGTTGGGTACGTTGCTTCAAGACAACCGATGCATCTCGTGTCACGTTTAAATTGACATTTGGATACTTCTGATTAAAAGTCTCGATATATCCGGCTACGGCATCGGCATTAGAAATAAGGTCCTCATCATCCGTCGCCAGCACCCGCACCTGTACTGCAGGATCACCATTGTAATATAACCGGTCTGGTACCTCCGACCATCGATCACGTACCGTAGCGATGTCATGCAGGCGCACTACCTGACCCGATGGATCTGTCCGAACAACGATGAAATCTAACTCATCTCCATAGTACGATCGATTATTGGCTCGAATGAGATACTCCTCTGATTCTGTTTTTATATTTCCACCGGTGGTCAGAATGTTTGAGCTTGCCACCGCCCTGGCTACTTCGTCGAAGGTAAGTTGGTAGGCACGCATGTCCTTTTCGCGGACTGCGATTTCAATCTCTTCAGCCGGAAAACCAGTGATATCAATTTGAGAGACTCCATCAATGGTCCGTAAATCTGTCTCAATGTCTCTTGCGATTTGTTTCAGGGTCTTGAGTGGAATGTTCTGGCCACTGACCGTAAAGCTTATCGCTTCATTCCTGTTCTGCATCTTTGAAATAACCGGTGGCTCCATGCTTGGTGGGAAGTTCGGCACCTGATCCACCGCATTTTTTACATCCTGTAACACCAGATCGATGTCATAGTCTTCCAGAGCCTCGACAGTAATGGTAGCAGCGTTCTCACGTGATACCGATGTGACCCGGTCTACACCAATGAGGCCCCGTAAATTCTCCTCAATCTTGAGTACAATACCTTCCTCCATTTCCTCCGGTGAAGCGCCGGGGTAGGAGGTGTTGATCATAATGATGTTAGAAGGCATCACGGGGAAAAATGAAGATTTGGTGGCGCGGATTCCTGCCAGACCAAAGAGTATCATAGCAATCATCATCACATTGACGGCTACCGGATACTTTATGAAATATGCTACGACTTTTCTCATCGCAAAAAGTTTTTTCTAGTTAGTTTGAGTAAGGTCTTCCAGCACTTGTACCAGCATCCCTGCATATGCTCCGGGTACTGGCTTTGACAATATCTGTGTCCCATCTTCGACGCCTTTAATGACTACCGACTTCTCTTTGAAATATACGGGATCCACATCCATCACTTGCAAAATCGTGTCCTGTACATAAAACACCTGATCCTGATCTAAGAGTAGTTTTCGATCAATTTCAAAGGCATCTCTTTCTTCCCGTGCCTCCAGGTCCGCTTCCAGATACATCCCCTCTCGCAACCCTTTGCCACTGACGCTGATAAACACCGGGATACTCTGTGTTGCCTGATCAACCACACTGTTTATTCGTATGATTCTCCCGGTCCATTCTTTGGTGCGTTCGATGTCATGCACGATTACAGATTGACCTACAGCTACCAGGTCCGCGTAGGCAGTATTTACCGGTACATTTAGCTCATATACCGAAGGACTGATAAATGTTCCTAATTTTTGACCCGCCCGGATCAATGTGCCTGGTGTCACGAGTGCCTCTGTCAGCACACCATAGTAGGGGGCGGTAAGTGTATACTTTGCCATACGCTCCTCCAGATTCTTAGCCGCATAGTACACAGAATAGATGTTTCGCCCTGTGATAAAAAGCTTCTCCTTTTCTGTCTGAGGTTCTGGTAACTCCCGGATAGATCCCTCAATATCAAACTCATTCACATATTTTTCCCAGGTAGGGAAGGCCGCAGCGAAATCGAGTCGTAAGTCCGGTAAAAGCAATACTATTTGATTGAACAGATTACTTTTTTGCGATCTAAGATTAGCCAGGTGCTCATCCGCATTAAGGCTTAGCAAGACATCACCCTGATTATAGTGCATACCGGCTTTAAATTCTCTGGCACTATTTTCAAATACGCCCTGGACTTCGCTAAATAACTCCATACGGTTCTTGGCCGTCAGCGTTCCGTTAGTGGTAATAGTAATAGGCACATTTGTATTGTTCACCCTTTGGGTAAATACAGATGTGATTACTTTGTTTTCTCTGGGAGCTGGCCTACGCCGGTTTTCTATAAAGTTGTTAGCCAGGTAAAAGGCACCAGCCAGTACGCCAACTCCTAAAAGAAAAAGTATGATTTTTCTGATCATGTTCTAAATCGATTTACAACTCTGTTCTTGTTGTCTTATGTTATCCAATATTCTTTCCAGTATGCTATTGACAGTATCTATTTCGTCCCTGGATATTCCCGATTGCATTTCATGAAATGCGGATCGTATGGTAGGAAGTGTCTTTTGGTAAATCTGTTTGCCTTTCTTCGTGAGAAAAATCCGATTTATGCGTTTATCGGAAGGGTCCTGAATCCTCGTGACCAGATCCTTTTTCTCCATGTTGTGGATGAGCCTCACCAACGAAGCCTTATTTCTCTCTGTAATGATTGCGAGATCATTCTGCGGAATTCCATCCTGACGATGTAATATTTTCAGTAATACCCACTGTTTACTTGTCAGATCGACCTGACTCTGCTGCAGACTTCTCCCCAGATATATACCCATCATCTTGGCCGTCTTGCCGATGGAGGGTATGAGGGTTTCTTTAAAGTCAAGTTGCGGATATTTCATATATGTCTTTGAACGCTCCTATGAAATTATAGTTGTCTATGCAACTAATTTTTTCTCTCAGTAGCGTTTCTTGCCGCAAATGAAGGGATTTCTAATGGTTAGATACGCTAAAGTCGACCATGGGTGAGTATTAGTAGACCATGTTAGAAGTACTGGCGATAGAGATCTACTCAAAGACTATTTTTTCTTCTTACTGGATTTTGCCAGGGGATTGAACGCCAGACAAAGATCCAACCAATGGCTAAGGTCCTCATCCAGATCAAACCCATCGGGATCAACAAAGACATACCCGCGCATGGGTCTACCGGTGAAATCCATAGGATGGCACCCTGTTCTCTTCAGGGCATCTGCTGATGCATCCTCACCGATACGTGCCATCAGCAAATCGGTTTGTTTCTTTTTATCAAAGTGAATGCCGCAACACATCTTGTCATCGACCATAAAGCACAAACCACCCATCATCTTTTTAGCGATAAAGGAAACTCCGTGGTTTTGAAAATGCTGCTTTATTCTATCCGCCAGAAATTCATTGTATGCCATAGTAATTTGATTTAAGGATTGACTGCAACTAGTCGAAAGAGGATCTGAGCTTAAAATTACAGTGTTTTCATCGACCATGTGTATCCATGACCTATCTATCCTTCAATGTGATTCGCCATTTGATGCTTCTCTCAGGACCAGTGTTCTGCATTTTGTCCTACCAAATTGATGACCATCGCCCCTTTCTTCCTATACAATAGTGCAGACCTTGAAAAATCGAACAGACAGGAGTCATAGAAGTTAGGTTCATAAGGGTCTGAGAATGTGAGAGTACGGTGCTGAAAAAGAATTGAAAATCCTCCCTTGACAAAAAAAAGCAAAAAATCTTGCAAAAGGTCAGGACATCAGCATGAGCTCAGGACACAGTAAGATGTAGAAACGATAAATAACCATTAAAACTTAAAAAAATGAGACAGGAATTTAACAGTCAAATGGAAGCCATCACATGGATAGCAGATTATGCCAAGTCAGAATCCCACTTTGAAATCATGCGTGAAGAGCTAACATTCAACCATATCTATACAGGTGAGTACTTCATCCACCCAAACCATGTGGATATGGAAGTGATCATGCTAGACGAAATGAATAATGATCTAATCTTTTAACAAACCCGAAAAACTACAGAAAATGAGACGAGAATTCAACAATCATATGGAAGCTATGAACTGGCTTTCGGATCATTCGCGAAATGAAGCCCATTTCGAAATTATGCGAGAAGAATTGAAGTACAATTTCGTGGATAGTGGAGAGTACTTTGTGGATACCAGCTTTTTCCAATAGAAACACAGACATTCCTGTCATAAATACGACCAGACCCCAGAATTTGCCCCAAACCTGACCCCAGGTCATCTTTCTAAAAACACCAATATTCCCAACCCCACCATCTATCTTTCATAAGTTCCTGTTATTCAGAACCCTACATATTTTTTAAGGATGGTATGGCATGTTTTATGCTGTACCATTTTTGCTTTTATATCAAAAGGCGTCGAAGACCAGAGAGATCCTATCGTAAACGCACAGACAACTGAGTGTATAGCGGGACTAGGACCCCCTATCATGTGTTGTGTTTTATGCCTCCATAGATTTTGTGGATGCACTGAAACCAATTTGAATGAAATCATCAATTAGGATATCTCTGGGTGTTCGCATCTGTGTATGTGTAGCACTGCTTCTCTCACTCGCATCAAATCTTACGGCACAAAGGGGATTTGAATTCGGCTACGTCGTAAACAATGCTGGCGATAGTACTCAGGTACTGATTATAAAACCCAAAGGGGATAAGACGCCTCAAGAGGTACAATTTTATCACGCAAGGACCGGAACCATTGTGACTCTACCGGTCACGGAGGTGCAGTCGTTTGGAGTACCCAACAAGTATCGCTTCGAAAGACATCGAGTGGATATAGACCAGTCCTCGCAACAGCGACGCAATCTGTCGGATCATCCATTTCCAGAGTGGCAGAGGGATGTATTGTTCCTTAAAGTCATCGTAGAAGGTCCCGGATCGCTGTATCAACTTAACGATGGGGTAAGTGAGCAATACTTCTATACGCGGGAAGACAGCCCGGTGGAGCAATTGGAGTTTAAAAATTATATCGATAGACAGAACCATGTCGCCAGTTATCGGCGATTCGAACAGCAGCTTTTGGAAGATGTTGCCTGCAGCGGATCTCACCTCCTCAATGTCAACAAATTGCGGTTTAGCCGATATCCTTTGGAGAACTACTTCCGTAGGTTTAATGAATGCGTGGATCGTCCATTTCGTGTGTACTATGATAAACCGGATCAGGTTTTCTTTGCGAAACTGACAGCAGGGCTTGTTATCGCTGACATGCGCATGTTCTATGAAGCCGATGAATTTCACTATGGCCTCACAGCCAGTCTATCGCTGGGGCTTGAGCTCGAGGGTAAATTGCCAATGGCAGAAAAAGCATTCAGCATCCTGGCAGAACCACGCTTCCAGTCTTTTAGCGCGGAGCTACGGGAGGATGAGACTTCTGCGATCAATTACAACTTCCTGGAGGTACCTGTGGGACTTAGATACTATTTTGAGACGAAACGGAGAATACGTCCTTTCATTGATGCCCACTATATACCCAGGATCTCACTGGATTTTGCAAAATCAAGTTTTGCGGGTCAAAGTCTGACTCCTGGAGATAGCTTTAGCTATGGTGGCGGAGTAAACTGGGGATGGTTTAGCACTGCCGTACGTTGCTACACCTCACGGGATGTCGTGACCGAATACTCCAATATGGCTTCTACTTTTCAGCGAGTGGAAGTGATCGTCGGGGTATCTATTTTTTGATACGAAGCTCTGGTTGATACACTGATTTACCAATTATTTTAACCGGCCCTATCAAGCCTGAGGGTTTTAATGGAGCGTCACCCATGGGAGTAGACCATGGCGAAGGTAGTTTATCTATATTCGATCGGGTGCGTTTATCTTCCGGTCTTTTTCTTCCATCTCCCACCAGCCGATTGTTGAGCAATGTGGCCACCGAAACCACAAGTGTGTTTTCCCTCTTGACACTTTTCGAAATATCGTACAGAAAGGGATAGAAGGAACCTGTTGTCAGTGTGTCACCATTAATAATTACATCTGCCACCTCATTGACTTCACCTAGATCTAGAAACCAGACTCTGTTTGTATCCGGATAAGTTGTAAGGCTGAAAGTGGTTTGATATTCGATGGTGCCGGCATAAGTGCTGACGCCCTGGTGACTGTGGGTATGTAGGCTGGAAAGTTTTACCATTTCTATTTCATCTGGTGCGTCCCAGCCCTTTTCAAAAGCAACCTTCCAATGATTTACCAGAGGTATTTCAAGATCATCTTTTCTGTGAAAGGTTCGTTCACTTCCATCCGAGTACAGGAAGCTGTATGCCCCATCACCAGGCAAACTGACCATCGTTTCATCCTCACCCGGAATCAAATGAATCGAAATGGGGGAGTCTAAACCACTGGTTGATTTTACCGAGGTGATGTGCCGATTGGATTCACCTTTTTCAAAGGCAAAAATATAGGAGCCGTGCGGAGCCCACGTGATTGGAATCGTTGTCTGTCCATCTGATTGTTGATATATGGGAATATCCATGATCTGACCGGAGACTGGATCCCAAAGGGTAGGGTGGCCCATGCTTCGAAAAGTGACCTCACCCCCACGGGAGAGACTATCCACATTTCGGACAAAGTAGAAATCGTACAAATCAGTCACCCGATGTATATATTCGAGTGCCAGCCCAGGATCATTGGGAGCAAAATAGCTAAAGTCCTGCGGTATGCCTCTTTGTTGGAGGACTTCCCTCGCTGACTGGCCCCATATGATCGACCCTTTGCCCAAAGTGTGTGTGCCGCTGGGGGATGTATAGTTGTCCCCCCATAGCTCAGATAGGATTATACGCAATGAATCCTCTTTTTGCTGGTAGTTATTAAGCCCATACACTTTCGAAGGAGGTTGACAAATGATCGTAGCTCCCTCATATACAAGTTTCCTCATCTTTTTTAGTGCATCCAGATTAATGTCAGGGGAGGTTTCTACGACCAGGAGGCCATAGGACTGACCATGAGGCAGGATGATGCGACCATCTTTTGTTTTCATTTTATGTACAAGTACATCGGTATTGACTACATCATAATCATAGCCCTCACCCAGCCAATCAAAGGTTCTCTTATGACCTACAAAATTGGGTGCTTCATCGCCATAATAGTACGCGACATCGGCCACAAAATGGCCTTGTTGCAGGATGTAACTGATACGTGCCAGGTAATCATTCCAGGCCCTGGATTTTGGCCACCAGGCCCGGTGTGTATTCATCACCGTTCCAAAGTTGTAGATCCACCCCGGATGTCCTGCGCTTTCAGGTATGTGAGGAAAAGTGTGATAAACGATACGATTGAGTCCCTCACAAAAGGCTTTATCAGCAACAGGTTTTAAATCCATAGGGCCTTCCTGCCACAACCACACACTTGTGAATGATTCTGCCTCCACATATTTCTTATCGTAGATATGGGCCGCACTGGCGATGCCTTTCACTATTTGTAGCTCGTCCATATGCTGTTGGCCTCTGGGATGGCGGTACCAAAACTCACCTCTGGGTATATCCAACTGTCCCAGTGCTTTCAAATCTTCAAAAGGGACATTGTGCACCGGAGGACCAGGGCCCCCTGCTTCGGCCACATAGCCTATTCCCTGTTCATGGCACAGCTCGCTACCTAGTTGGTAATGATTTTTTATGATTAGATCCGAAAGGGTTTTGCGGAAATCATGCAGAAATCTTTCAGTGTAGTCCGAATTTTGAATTCGAAATCCATCCAGAGCAGGGAGAAGGGGAGTGATTTCATATCCACGAAGATTTTTAAAGTCCAGAGGCAATGAAGGAGTCCACGCTGCACTATTCGCTTCGTAACTGTCATTATAAAAATATTTCAGAGCGTCATTTGAAAGCGAAGCCCCGAGTTTTTCGAATAAGTAATGCAGATGAAACCGTGTAGCCTCAGCACTGAAGTGATCGATCATAAGACCCTTGCTGTTGGTCCCGGGGATAGCTAGTGGTTGTCCCGTAGGCATGCAGGTGTATCGCGTGAGTACCCACTTGCCCGGGCGATCTTGCCATTCCAGGTGAGATTTATCCAGGTATGCAGATAAATCAAGTACCTCATCGGGTTGGATCAAACTATCGGTCCTTAGTGGGTAAGCCAGAAGGGCAACATCCTTCCGGTATGCAGGCAATCCATCCTCTTGAAAGTCGAGCATGCGGTCACGCCGTCCATTACTTCCTCGTGAAATATATGGCTCCATCTGGGGAGTGGGAATCTTTATGGAGCCCGTTTCCTTTTCATCAATCACTACACTACTTCTGAAAAGTCCCATCACGCCGTGTTCTTCTGATATCCAGCTACCCCCTGCATTCCAACTGCTGGCAATGGTGAGTCCCATCTCCATATCATATTCCAACCCCAAATCCAATGCATATTGTATCGCCATCAAAGAGCTATCACCCATAAATGCCGGTCCCGGAGGAACTACGTGGTTAGGGTCGACGATCATTCCTACATCCCAGATGTCAAAACCACCCAGTCCTTTATTGGCAGCTTCCATCATTTCAAACCTAAGCATACTAGTGTCAACATTCCCGTTTAGCCAGGTCCATAATGCCTTGGGTCTCGCATCCACCGGAGGATTTTGAAACTGCTCTTTGTGGCCCAACGCCGATGGCTCAGATCTTTCATGAGAACTGCAACTGTAAAAGACAAGGATAATAAGGAGGTGAGGTATCCATTTCATACTCTTAAGAAATTGAGAATTAGTGGCATTTGTGTTCTGCAGTTTGTTGAGGTGTGATGCTCATCATTGGTATGGTGGACGCCTAGGGGTATTATTGACTCCTTGACTGAACTTTTGTACTGTGATGAGGATTTTATATGTATGCAGGATACAATGAAGGTGTTTTTTGAGGGGAAAACAGCGTTAGAAACCCGGGATCATTTCTATGATGTACTGAGTGAATACAAGCCGTTGCGCAATCATAACATTTATGTAAAAACACGGCCTTTGAAAAAAACAACCATGCAGGCGCAGCCGGTGATCAATCTTAATTTCTTTTCTCCGGCACAGCGGGAGTATGTGATTCATGTATCGCCTAAATCAAAGATTGACCCCTCTGTTCAAACGAGTTCTATGCCATCTGATGTACTCAGAGGCTGGTTTGCGCATGAGCTGGGACACGTTATGGATTATCTACAAAGATCCTGGGGTCAGATGATCAGGTTTGGTCTTGACTACTCATTATCCAATGCTGCCCGGATCGGAATGGAAAAGGCAGCCGACATTTATGCCATCCGATATGGTTTCGGAGAAGAAATTAAGGCGACAAAGGACTTTATACTAAATCACGCCGACGTCGACGAACGCTATAAGGCTCAAATAAACAAATACTACCTGAGTCCTGCCGAAATTGAGGAATTACTATTAAAAGTTGAAGAAGAAGGTAAAGCTCCTACCGACTTATTGCTCAAGCCGTGACTATTTAAGATTCAAGAAATTTCAAAAATTTTTCCATTTTCTCTGATGGCATTACCTTCGGTGTCTTGACCTGACCACCCTTCTTTTTTTGTGCCTCCAGAAATTGATGATATTTCTCCTTCGATATTACCATTACTCGCACATCCTTTAGGGCCTTGGACCTTGCCACTGCATAGTTTTTGTTGATCTCTTTGAGAATTTCATCCAACGCAGATGTGACATTTTCCGAAATTTTACCATCCTCAGTGGCAAGAACCCATTGGTGGTAGTATTCGTCGTCTTCATTTTTAAGAGCAGCTACTGAAAATTCAGTAATCGAATTATTTATTCTCTTGCTAAGTTTTTGAATCGCATCATTTATTTTTTCTTCCGAAAGTTGAGAACCAACAACATTCAGAAAAAACTTAGTTCTTCCGGTTATTTTGAATAATCCTTCTTTTTTCGATGAAAACCGAATGGTGTCTCCGATCATGTATCTCCAGGCTCCTGCGCAGGTTGAAATCAGTAGCGCATAGTCCTGACCTTCCTCTACTTCTTCCCAATAATGAATTTTGGGGTGGTCCAGCAGATTTCCCATACTGTCAAAACCACGATCGTCAAAGGGAATAAATTCGTAGTAAATGTTATGATTGAAGGCCATTTTCATGTGCATGCTTTGAGGGCCAGATCTATACCCAAAGAACCCCTCCGATGCAAGATATGTGTCGATGATGGTTAAAGGCTTTGAAGTGATCTTATTGAAGGGTTCTTCATAGGGATCGAAGGCAACACCACCTGTGGAATAAAGGGTCAGGTCTGGCCAGATTTCGTGAATAGAAGACAATTTATATTCCTTAATGATTGCTTTTAAAATGATTAATATCCATGAGGGAATACCTACGATTGAGCCTATGTCCCATGCAGGGGCCTCCTTCACAATGGCCTGTAGTCGAGTATCCCAGTCGCTTATTTCTGCAATTTCTTTTCCGGGGCGATAAAAGAAATCGTACCAGCCAGGAAAATTATGCACATTTATTCCACTGATCTCCCCCTCCTTAAATCCATGAATATTGGCATTGAGATCTGCGCTGCTACTCAGGACAAATACCTCTTTTTCAAAGACCTCAGCAGGTAAATCGAAGGATGAGAGATCTTTTACCAGATCAATGCCCACTTTTCGCATACTGCTAAGCATATCCTCTGTGACGGGAATGCGCTTACTCTTTTTACCGGTAGTACCACTGCTCAGTGCAAAGTAAGAGGGTTTACCCGGCCAGGTGATGTTGGGATATTTCTGCTGTTGACTCCACCATTCCTCATCCATACGATGATAGTCAAACACAGGTACTTCCTGGGCGAATGGTCCCCGGGGATCAGATGATTCCAGCAGGTTAGTGAATCCGTGATACAGGCCAAAAGAGGTATCCTTTGCTGACTCCAACAACCCTTTCAATTGCTTGATCTGTTGCGTTTGAATGTCTTCCTGCCCTGAGGGGAAATTTGCACTGATTTCGATGCCTTGTTTTATGATATTTCCTAATAGTGCCATATGGACGGTACTTGTTTAGTATTGATACTTTTCAGATCAAGAAATTGTTCGTAGAAGGATGCTTTCTCAGAGCGCAGCTAACTTAAATTTTATGACTTCTTTATCTCCAGGCAACCCTCTTAGATTTCTGCTTGTCTCTGTAGATGTGAAACTCTTTTTGAAAGCTCTGTGTACTGTTTTTTCCCGGAGATGACGTTAGAGATAGAGACAAACCAGTACACAACCTAAATTACGAATACCATTGCGTTATCCCAGTCGTCCCTGGATGTGCTTGCTGTTGGTACTGGTCACCATGCATTTGTCTGGTCAGTCACTTCCCTTAGACAGTACATCTTCGATCATCCTGCAGGAAATCAAGTCTGCATCCTCAGACAAACAAATTCAAAAGCTCTTTCAGGAACATTATTTTGAGATCCGATATGACCTCCAGTTGTTTAACAAGGCAATGCTCTATCTGCTCGAAAATGATCGTGAAAAGGCAGCTGTACAAGTACTGGAAGTGAATCCCTTCCTTATGTCCCAGCACAATGAGCAGGCTATGTACCATTACTATCGCGGTATCAGTCAAATGCTGGATAAGAGAGGATGGCCCAACTACAAGCAGGCTGAGAAAAGCCTTAATCTTGCGGCTAAGTCCATGAGTCGCTCTTTTGCGCCGGACTATGGCTTCTTTTCGGATGTGGAGAATGCACGGGGATACCTTTCTATCACCGCTCGTGGTATCAGTACTGATCCAGACAAGAAGCATGTTTGTATTGTGCGGGATGAATTTATTGACATGGCCATCTATCACTTTCGGGAGTCCCTGATGTATAATCCTGAAAATGCCTTTGCACAGAGAAACCTGGATACTCTGTACGCAAAACTTAGCATGGCTGGACTTCCGATACCACCTCATCACTATCGGGAAAACCTGATTGCCGGCCAGTCGGTGGCATTTGACTCACTGGATATTGATTCACTGCATAGCACGGCAAATCTTCCCCTCCTGGACTACCGTTTATTGCCCAAGAATTACCAATTAATTCTTTCTGAACTGTCTCAGTATGACGAAATCATCCTTTGTATGGATCTGAGTGGTAGTATGGATGATCCGGTAGGCTGGGGACCTGAAACCTCCAAATTTTCAGTGGCCCAGCAACTGGTGTTATTTATTACACTGCAGATGCGGACTAATGTCTTCCTGGGAGCTCTTTCTGTAGGGCAGGAGTGTGACATAGAAAGCGCTGTATTGAATCATCCCATCGCCAGTATCAGTCGACAAGAAATGATGATGAAAGTAGATGCGGTGAGACCCTATGGGTATACACCTCTCAATACCCGGTTGAAAATGACGAAGGAAATGTTTTCAACCCGTCGCAATAAAAAATTGGTTTTTCTGCTAAGCGACGGCATGGATACCTGTGATGAAAATCCGAATCTTTGTAATACCGCGGCTATGCTTTCCAATCATGGTATTGATCTTTCGGTATTCTCTTTTATTTACGAAAATCTTGAGGATGAGGAATCTCGTACCGCATACAGTATTTATACTTGTATGACCAATCCCTCTGAAGGAAAAATTTACAAAATTACTGCCGATGGTGGCTTGCAAGACGAAATTGAATACGAGCCTATAAGTAATAATACACTCATATTACCAGTAATGGATACTTCATATCTGTGGAGAAACAATCCCGGATTATTTCAGTTTGATATTGACGGAGTGATACCTCCTATAGAAAATATGATCGATTTTGATCAGGCAAGAAATAATTAAATAAAAGAGTAGGAAGACATGGGAAACTACAGACCAACGTCCTCCCACCAGGGATGTATTTACTTAGAAATTAATATCCTTGCCTCCGCAACAGTAATTTCTGACCCGGTCACAAAGCTGCTCTCATCAGAGGAAAGGAACAATGCAGCTTTTGCCACCTCATCGGCTCCTCCAAACCTGCGCAATGGAATCTTCTGTTGAAGATCATTGGCAAACGCTTCTATAGCCTCCTGGTCCATGCCCATCTTATCATAGATCGGTGTACTGATCGGACCGGGGCTGATGCTGTTCACTCTAATGTTTTTATCTGCCAGCTCCACAGCAAGACTTTTGGCCAGTGATAAGACTGCACCTTTTGACGCGGCATATACTGAGGCACTTGCAAATCCGGAATGTACAAGAATCGTGGCATTTAGTACCACGCTACCCCCTTCTTTCAGTAGAGGAGTCAGCTGTTGTAATGTGAAAAACACCCCCTTAGTGTTGATATTCATAGTTTGATCGTAAGTGCTCTCGTCAATGAGCTCAAAGGGTTTAAAGACGGCAATACCTGCATTGGCAAATACAATATCGATCGATGGAAAAATGTCTCTGACCTCTTTTTGTAGTGTGAGCAGATTATCCATTTTTCCTGCGTCGGACACGATACCATGGGCATTGCTACCCAATTCCTCTACGGCTTTCTCTACCGAAGTTGCATTTCTTCCAGTAATAATGACTTCGGCCCCTTCCTTAATAAATAATTTGGCGGTGGCTAGTCCAATACCGCTGTTTGCGCCCGTTATGACGGCTTTTTTACCTTTTAATTTCTGCATTTTGATCTTAATTAATAATTTATTCAAAGATCAATGCTTTCAAGGAGTTTAATTTTTGACTTTATTCAAAAGTTGTGATTTTCGATCAGTTTATACCAGCATGGCCTCCTGATGTCTCATTAAAAGTTGCTTTGGTGTGATTTTGTATTTTTTATGAAAAGCTTTTATAAAGTGAGGGATATTAATATATCCTACGTCATAGGCGACGTCTGTTATTTTTTGGTCCCGATCAGATTTTAAAATATCGTGGGCTCTTGTTAACCTTTTTTCAATCAGCCATTTCTTTGGTGAGGTGCCGACCATTCGTTTAAAATCACGACGAAAAGCTGCAACCGATCTTCCTGTAAGATATGCATAGTCTTCAATGGTCAGTGGTTTATGGAAGTGGTTTTCCATAAAAGACTTAATGCCGACTTTCTCCTTGTTATTTAAAGTTGACAAAGCGTGGGCCAGACAAGTACTATCTACGGTAGAGTTTATTAAGTGTAAAAACTCAAACAATTTCATGTGCGTAAGCTCGGAAGGATTTTTTTGCTCACCGTAGAGGGGCAAAAGTGTATTGATAAACGTGGATATTTTGTCGTTAAAGTCAAGTTTTAGATTTGAAATACACCGATCATTTGTGAATTGCATTTTATTGACCTCTAAAAATTGATCAATAATCGGCTTGGTAAAGAAAAATGCGATGGCTTCAAAGTGTTGATCATCCGGCACGATATCACTGATGGAGTATAGGCCCTTGGGAAGAAATATTAATTGGTTCTTCTGAACTTCTAGCAGATTGTGATCTTCGAGCTCAATCCTTAATTTTCCCTTCAGAACAGCCGTAATGGCGTGCGTTGAGACATAGCCCTCTTTCGAATAAATACTATCAAGTACTTTTTTATGAATGATACATGCATTTCCATCAACCATCAATTTCGAAACATCCGGCGATTCATAAAATCGCTGGGGTAGAATATTCAGCATGGTGCTGCTCTTTTATTTACAATTTGGGTATGATATTCTTCAAATTTCATGGTTTAAAACTGTGGCAATGTCGAAAAGTTGTGTTTTTCGCTCAGAAGATGGATTGTTTTCTACCCAATAGATCTCTTCGTAACCAAATTGATATTATCAGATTCCATGGCAGAATATAGGATTTAACGGTTTCCTCATATGTAGTTAACGTATCTTTTAGATGAAGATCTTAATTTTACATATTATAATAAAGTATATATGATTCTAGCGAACCACCATGCCCACACGAACTTTAGTGACGGAAAGAGTGATCCCATTGCTTTCCTTCAATCAGCTATCGACAAGCGCCTGACCGGGTATGGATTTTCCGATCACGCGCCGATTCCCGGATTTGATCGTACCGCCATGAAAATGGAGGATCTGCCCGCGTATCTCGATACGATCGACAATCTTCAGGCAGAGGCAGGAGATCGGATCCAGATTCATAAAGCATTGGAGGTTGATTACATCCCGGGTGTGATTGACATCAATAGCTCCCATATCGTGCATGCTGATCTTGATTATACGATCGGTGCCGTGCATTATGTAGATTTCTTTGATGATGGATCTCCCTGGGGCTTTGAAGCTAGTGAGGAGCAATTCCAAAGAGGCGTGACGGAGATATTTAGAGGTGATGTAAGAAGTGCTATTGAAAGGTACTATCAGTTGATTCGTGAGATGGTTTTGCAGACAAATCCGTCTGTTGTGGCGCATCTGGACAGGATCAAGAGATATAATGGCAAGGGTCGATTCTTTGATGAAACATCCGAATGGTATCGTGAAGCGGTAGGTGATACACTGGATGTAATTGCAGAAGCCGGATCGATCATGGAAGTGAATACTAAAGGATTT
>JAUILM010000570.1 GCA_030432855.1 Bacteroidia bacterium | reverse complement strand
AGATTCCGTGTTGTTACATGACGGTGAGTATTTTGCTACCGTAGGAAATTTAAATGCTGAGGAGGGAAAAATGTGGGGTATTATGTTACAGGCAATGCTTCCTCTCGCCAGGCACTTGAAAGCAGCCGCTTCATTTAATATTATTAAGGGAAAGACCTTTGACCTGGAGGGTACCTCCACACCAATGGCCCATATACCCCCCACCTACGGTCAGATTCTGTTGACACATACCAAAGGACCTTTGAAGCTCGAAGGCATCGTACGATTTAACGGTGCAAAGAAGCTGGAAGACTACTCCAATAACTCTGCAGACAATATTGAAAAAGCAACTCCGGAAGGTACATTGGCCTGGACGACCTATAATGTCTATGGCGCATATGATTTTAATGAAACCTTTTCAGTACAACTAGCAGTAGAAAATATTCTGGACATCCATTATCGTCCTTTTGCTTCTGGAGTGAGTGCTCCCGGGCGTAACATTTCTGTGAGTCTTCGAGCGGCTATTTGAGTTGACGCTAATTCACCCACAACTTTGCAAAGACACAATATCTCAAATGAAAAATCTCCCATAATAAGGATCATGACAGAATACATATGTTGTCAAGATTGACTTAAAACAGGTCCACTGAATCATATATAAAGAAGAGGTAAGGAATAAGGAACTGTAGAGCGTAATAGTTTCGATTAGTGCGTACTCTAGTTGCCGAATTTAATATTTGTTTTTTTAATGTAATTATTGTGTCAATACAAACAAGTAACATATATTCGACGCATATAACTTTCCTATATATAAAACCTTCTAGAGAATGCCATACCATCAGAGTCTATATTCTTTTCAATTACAAGAACCAACATTGTTTTTTGATTCACTGTCTAGCATGAATCCATCCTAAGTTACAGTGTTAAGGGATCAAAATCATTTATTATTACAACCTATTGATTGAGACGGTTGCTGATCCATCGTACTGATAGTAAGATGTCTGAAGCAGTCTTAGATGACCTGCAAGATTTCCACTTAATAGCATTTGTTAGTCCACGTAATGAATGAGTGAATAGCACCCAGGTATAAACTAGGCCAATGTCTACTCTCAATTAGTGATCAAAAAAATTAAAAACGGTGAAGAAAATACTTTTACTTCTTACAGCACTACTTTCAGTGACGCATTCTTTTGCTCAAGGCACCTATCAAATCACACGGATAGAGGGACCCAATCTATTTGGTGTTCCCGATCAAAGTTTTGCAGAAGGTCCGGATGGATCGATTTACTTTTTCCATAGTTCATCAGATATACTCTATCGCTATTTGGATGATTCTTTGAGTACGATACCGTGTCCATCGTGCAGTAGATTGAATGATGTGGCGATCAATGATCAGGGTGAGATTTACATTGCAGATGGTCGGGAGGGAGTAATTCAGATCTTGCCCGACGGTAAGGATACCTTGCTGGTAGAGGGTCGGATGGATGTGATAGCCGTCGGCAGGGAAGGTTCGATCTATGCTATTGAAGAAGCGGGTATATCGGGTGCGATTTTTATTTATCAGGATAGCATCTGGTCAGAGTATGATGATGAAAACGCAGCACTTCCGTCCAGTACCTATTTTGATCTGGATGTGGATACAGCAGGACATCTGTGGATTGCAGCCCGTGAAGGCCTGGTACAATTGAATGGCATGTCTTTCACTACCTTTACGGATCCGGATCACTCCAATACCTACTATGATGTAGAAGTTGGTCCTGACAACGTGATCTGGGTGAGTCCTTCAAATGCTAACATCAGAAGTTTTAATGGAACGGATTGGACCAGCTATGAAGATTTATATCCGCTATTCGCCCGCGCCGATGCAATGGCAATCGGAGGAGATGGCACCATCTGGACCGCCGAATCCTTTGACCCATTTAAGCGATTTGATGGCATCAATCCGGCTGAAGAAATCCCGCAAGCTGACTTTGGCGTCGAGGAGCCGACCATCATTCGAGCCATGTATGTGGATCGTCAGAACCGTTTATGGGTGAGTGGTGATCTCAACTATGTATTTTATGTGGAAGAGATGACGGTTCCAACGGTAGATTTTCATAGAGCTGATTTGCCTTTAATTCTTTATCCTAATCCCACCTCAGATATTCTAAGGGTGAAATGGCCTAATACTATCGGATTGACGGTGGATAAGCAATTCAATTTATATGACATGGGTGGACAGTTAGTGGCCAATAAAAATGGAATACATCTAGATCAGATTTTTATTGGTGATCTCCCAACGGGAGTTTATACATACACGATGACCTGTGATGGTTATATGTGGTCAGGTGAGGTTCAGAAGTATTAATGTGACCCCGCATAAGCAGGAAGCCTGAGCTATTTATGCGGGAGTCCTGGAAGCTCACAAAACACTGAGACTGTGATGATCATTGAGTTCAAACTCTAGTGATCTCATTGTGTTTGTGTCGGAGGCATGAAGCAATTTCGGCGCTATCGCCTGATCTACATCAGATTTTAAGCAATTAGATTCTGAGCCTATAGTTCAATTGAGTCTAAGGGACTTCATTCATAGCCAATCTTTAGCCAAAACTGCGAGTCGAAGGCACGGTGTGGCAGATCTTCGACCGTCAACCCCCGTTGTGTACAGACCTCGTTTATCCAATTTCGATCATGTTTGATACAACCCGCTACATTTGATTTATGGCTTGTCCCTACCCATTGGGATCCCTGATAATCTTCAGCAGGATCTGATGCCGGAAGGTAGGAAACGAGAAACCGGGCATTCGGACGCGTATTCCGCAGAAAGCCATCCAGCATAGTAAGGATATGTTCTTTACTGCAATGAGTCCAGATAGATCCTGCTATGAAGAAATCAAACTTCTCATTGAATACAGAAGTATCAAAGTTTTCATTGTAGTCGAACCTGGGTTTCTTTTCTTCCCATTGAGTGGGTGTGATAATGAATTCTTTACCATGTTCCACCCGATCTCGTGCAGGCTCGATACCGCAATAGCATTCAGGATCCAAAAATCTAACCAGCCAGTAAGCAAGTCGTAGTACACCACATCCGATATCCAGGACTTTGGACTCCGGTAACAGTCCCTGTTCCAGTAAAGTGACAAACTGATTTCGACCCGCTTGTTCAAAAGTTTCTCTTGGCACACCTATGAACCCATAGCGGTCCATCATCTTTTCACTTTGTTGTTGTACCTGGGACTTCATTTTCTGCATAGGATGATCAAGCATTTACTCGAGGTGAAAGTAGTGAATTGCCGAGGTTCAGGCCTGGTGCATTATGGAGGCTGACAAGTTTTATTGTCAGGGAAGAGCAACAAAGGGTCAAGACTCATTGGAATACGTATCTTCAGGATGGGCTAAATAAAACCCGATCTGGATGGACAATAACAGGATAAATCATTTGATAAAACAACAGCACCGACGCGATTTTTTGCGCACAGGATTGTTTTCACTGGCCGCCTGGCCCTTGCTGATCAATCGGCCGCTAAACACTTTAGTTCGTAAAGGCGTCCCTTTTTCTGACTATCCTTTTCAACTCGGGGTTGCATCCGGAGATCCCGAAAGTGATGGATTTGTGATTTGGACACGTCTTGCACCAAAACCTCTCGAAGGTGGAGGTATGCCGTCTGTCAATGTCGCGGTACAGTGGCTAGTGGCTAATGATGAAAATATGTCTCAAGTCGTCGCAAGAGGAGAAACTATGGCGACGCCAGAGCTGGCGCATTCTGTACATGTGGAAGTACATGGCCTTGAGCCAGATCGCTGGTATTTTTATCAGTTCAAGGCTGGGAATGAAGTGAGCATCGTGGGCCGATCACGTACTACTCCACTAGTAGGTAATATGATGGATTCTTTTCGTTTTGCCTTTGCCTCTTGCCAGCACTATGAGTATGGATATTATACAGCCTATGAGCATATGGCCAAAGAGTCACTCGACCTCGTAGTTCACCTGGGAGACTATATTTATGAGTATAAGGGAGTGGATGATCGTGTGCGAAAACATATTGGAGATGAAATCAACTCTGTCGATGACTATCGCACTCGTCTGGCCCAGTATAAGATGGATCCTGCCCTGATCGCAGTGCATGCGGCTTTTCCGTGGGTTGTCACATGGGATGACCACGAGTTTGATAATAATTATGCCAATGCGATTTCTGAAGAAAATGGTATCGATCCGGTCGCTTTTCTGCGTCGTCGTGCCAATGCTTATCAAGCCTATTATGAGCATATGCCCTTGCGAAAAAAGGCTATACCCAGAGGGCCGGATATGAAGCTCTACCGCAAGATTACGTTTGGATCATTGGTCGAATTTGCTGTGTTGGATACCCGGCAATATCGGACCGATCAACCGTGCGGAGACCGCAGTGGAGTCCTTTGTGAGGAAGCGTTCGATCCCAAAG
>JAUILM010000569.1 GCA_030432855.1 Bacteroidia bacterium | reverse complement strand
GCTGGACGGACAGTGCATTAGCACAGCATACAGTTGGATTGCTGTCCTACGAGGAAAGTAAGGCATTTGATGGTTACAACCTGTTTTTTCCCCACAACCAAGCCAATGTATATCTGATAGATAATTGTGGTGAAGTTGTGCATGTATGGGAAGATGATCCATCATTCCGTCCGGGCAATTCAGTCTATCTTCTCGAAGATGGTAGTCTGGTAAAGTGCAAACGACCTTCCACTGTAGTGAATGATCCCATATGGGCAGGAGGAGGTGGTGCCACCGTAGAGATCAGAAGTTGGGACAATGAACTGCTTTGGTCCTTCACACTAAACGACAGTACAGCAAGATTGCATCATGATATTGAACCATTACCCAATGGAAATATTTTGATGATCGCCTGGGAAGTAAAAACCCGGGAAGAAGCCATAGAGGCAGGCCGTGACACTAATCTGTTGGATGAAGATGAACTCTGGCCGGATTATGTGCTGGAGGTAAATCCCGCGCTAGACAGTATTGTATGGGAATGGCATGTATGGGATCATCTGGTACAGGATTTTGACAGTACCAAAAGTAACTATGGTGTGGTGGCCGATCACCCCGAACTACTGGACATAAACTTTGCTTTGGATGGTGCCGCTAACTGGATGCATACTAATTCCATAGATTACAATGCTGAGTTGGACCAAATCGTCCTTAGTACTCCCTTTCTCAATGAAATCTATATCATTGACCATTCTACCACGACTGCTCAGGCTGCTGATCATGTGGGAGGCTTCGGTGGCATTGGGGGTGATTTCATGTACCGGCTGGGGAACCCTGCTGCATATGGAGTACCCGATTCGGTAGCAAGTCAACAACTCTTTTTCCAGCATCATCCGCATTGGATCGAAGACTTTCTCGATGGTAGCGATCCTCAATTTGGGAAGATGGCCATCTATAATAACCAGGTCGGAGCCGACTATTCGGCTGCTCACGTCTTTACGCCTCCATGGGATATGTATACATGGAGCTATACGATGAATAACGGTGTCTGGGGACCTGCCGTTTTTGATCAGGATATCCTACATCCCGATACAACAGCGATGTACTCCACAGGCTTGTCGAGTGTCCAAAAGTTGCCAAATGGCAATTGGTTAATCTGCTCCGGACGACAAGGCTACAGCTTTGAACTAGCACCAGACAATGAGATAGTATGGGAATATGTTACTCCGCTCAGAGGAGGCAATCCCGTAGACCAGGGAACAGTACTAGAGCTGAATGAGAACCTGACCTTCAGACTGCATCGCTATCCCGCGGACTATCCTGCCTTTACAGACCGTGATCTTTCCGGAGGTATTTGGATCGAAACAAACCCAGATTCTAACTTTTGTAGCATTATCACACCCACGGATGATTTTGCACACGATTTGGATATTACCATTTCTCCAAACCCGGCCTCTGCACAAATTACAGTGACATGGTCAGCCACACGATCTCCTGAGCATGCTGAAATACTAAACATACATGGTCAGCAGATTTGGTCCCGAAACTCACTAGCTCAACGACATTCTATCAATGTAAGTGATTGGCCAGCAGGTCTGTATTATCTACGTTTAAATAATGGTGTGGCAAAAAAGTTTGTGGTAAAACATTAACGGCGCAAGAAAAGAAAGATCGAAGCAATCACGGTGAGTATCAATATCAACTTACGATAAAAATCATCGTGCATACGTCTTATCAGGTAGACTCCCAGGATAAAACCCAGGCTAATAATAGGTAGCAAGGTTAAGTTAAGTGCTAATGACTTTACGCTGACGGTATGCCATACGAAGATATGCATCGGGAGCTTGAGTGTATTTATAATCATGAAAAACCAGGCTCCGGTTCCAATGAACTGATCTTTCGGCAATCGCATGGAGAGCAGATAGATCGTGACAATCGGCCCTGCTGTATTGCCTATCATAGTCGAAAACCCGGCAGCAATACCCATCAATGCGGAGAAATACCAGCCCTGCGGTACGGAACTGGATTTTCTGGTCTCCCACCAAAATACCAGGATAATACTGATGATCACCAGGATGGCAATTACTTTCCGAAATGCAGATTCATTCATAAGTTCACCAATCCACACTCCTAAGACAATTCCAGCCAGGGTCCATGGTAATAGCCGGAAAAGGTGGTTCCACTGAGCGTGCCGATTGTAATAAATCACTGCAATGATATCGGCGAAGATCAACATCGGCACTACGATCCCCGTTGATGCCTTACCTCCGAAAATATAGGCGGTGATAGGTACTGCGATAGTTGCCACACCTTTCAGGCCCGATTTAGACAGTCCCCAGAAAATCCCGCAAACAACTAGCAACAACCATGCAACCGTAGTCAGATCATAAGCCTGTAGGGCATTCAGGTATGAGGACATAGTAGGCAATCTGTTTTCATGATCGCAAAAATGGCCTTTTTTATGACTTCAATACCGATAATTGGAAAAGAACTGATCTTATGATTCGTAATTGATACGCTTCATGAGTTCCGCCATATTGGATTCACTCACGGGAATCTGATGCTTTCCTATGGTGAGCACATGATTACGTATCGATTTGATTTGATCTACATTGGCTATGTAAGACTTGTGCACTCGCATAAATTCGTTGGCGGGGAGTTTTTCAAAAATCCCCTTGAGGGTACTTTTAGTGATAATGGGCTTATCCGATGTACTCAGGTAGATCTTTACGTAATCCTTCATACCCTCTACATGCGTCACCTCATTGACAGGCACTTTCACCAGTGAATACTCCACATTGACAAAGAAACTGGATTCATCCTTTGTCGCAGGAGCTGCAGCCGGGGTTCCTGATACGGAACTATTTTGCGCACGCTCCAGTGCCTTATGAGCAGCTTTAGCAAACCGCTCCACACTCACCGGCTTCATAATGTAGTCTATTACATCCAACTCATAGCCCTCCAGCGCATATTGAGAGTACGCTGTTACCAGAATCACCATCGGGCGATATTTAAGGCCGTTGAGAAATTGTGTTCCGAGCATTCCTGGCATCTGAATGTCCAGAAACATCAGGTCCACCTCGTGGTTTTGCAGGAAATCCATGGCTTCAAATGCATTTTTGCATTTTCCCACCATTTCCAGAAAGGGAATCTGATCGATGTTTTCCTCAATCAGCTTTCGCCCCAGAGGTTCGTCATCGACTACAAGACATTTGAGTTTCATACATGTGCAATTGCCAGTGTGGGTTCGACACTTGAAGATAACTCTAAGTTAAGCATGATTTGGAAATATCGATCGTCTTCCTCGACTTTCAATGTATGCTTATCCGGATAGAGCAGTTCAAGTCGTCGCCGTACATTCGGCAATCCAATGCCAGAGGCCTTATCCTTGGTATCTATGGTGGACTTCTTGTTGCGAACTGTCAGGTAAAAAGAAGAACCGTCGATATCGATGCGAACATCGATGAAAGGATCCATAATAAGGCCTACACCATGTTTAAAGGCATTCTCAATAAAGGGTATAATGAGCATCGGTTCGATACGTTGCTGTCCAGGATTTCCATGGATAGCCAGGTCGATTTTCACATCCTCTTCGAACCTAATCTTCTGCAATTCTATGTAGTTGTCGACATATTCCAACTCCTGACTCAACAGGACCTGATCAGACGGTGTATAGTACAACATGTACCGCATGATCTCTGATAGCTTGATAGTCACTTGCTCGGCCATATCAGACTTGGAGCGAATGAGATAAACAATACTATTGAGAATATTGAAGATGAAATGTGGACTGATTTGTGATCTGAGGAAAGATAATTCTGACTTCATGCGTTCCTCATGTTCCTGCCTTCGGTCTTTTTCTTGTTCGATAAGATAGATAATGAGCCCATAACCTGTACTGACAGCCGCCACGAAGAGAATTGGAAATAGAATGAACCATATATTTTGCCGTTCCCACATTCGTGGTTCCAAAATGATCTTTCGACCGAAATATGATAAGAAAAAAAATAATCCCGCCAGCAACGTCAGAGACAAGACATATAAACCATAGCCATTCTTTTTTAATATCCGATTAATAAGAACTTGAGTATTAATAAAGAACAAAGGGACTAACAAGATGCTGATAGGTAGCAATTGCATCTGGTAGTGTCTGAACCTCTCATCACCAGCACTTAGAATAGGTAGGCCCAGAAAGGCACTCCAGAACACGACATGGAAGAGTACTTTACTGAGAGTGGTGATCCCGCCCTGACCTTTGAGGTTTAGCATAGGTAATAATCTTAGATGATCAAAGATACGGGAAAGGGGATCGTACTGAAGAGTGAGTAGACGTATGCGCTTACTTGGAAGATGAAAACTGCAAATCTGGCCGTTTAATGCGTTAATATTTTCTTAATAAACACTTAAGGACACTCATGAATAC
>JAUILM010000568.1 GCA_030432855.1 Bacteroidia bacterium | reverse complement strand
CTGTAAGACTGGAGACTGAATCACTGCCAGACTGATTACCGCCTACTGGGCTTATACGCCATCCAGTCTACCTCCAATTCGTAGGGTTCCTTCGGTCTCTCCAAAGAGTTGGGGTTTCCCTCTACAGCCCAATTATCTGTATGCCAGAAGTTCATTCGATAATATGAAGGCGTCTGTGGTATACCTATTTCGGATCCCTGATAGTGCCACAAAATGACCGTATCCATGGTCTCCGGATGAATCATCCACCAGCGTATTTGATCTGACTGCCAGTCGAAACCATACGTATGAAATTGGGAAGAAGCATCAAAGCCGGGAATCGCAGGAATACTTTCAGGCTGATTCTGATCACCTGTAAGGTCCTTACTAATTCCGGTGCCTTGTTCACGATAAGAGGTATTAAGAATCGTTCCGGTTGACATGTTAAGTATCCGGCCAATTCTCTTCAGGTTGCCGCGAGGCCCTGTCCACGTGCCGACATATATAATCGATGGATCCGCTAGTAACCACTCAAAATCAATCTCACTTAATCCGAGTACTGTATCCATGTGATAAGTAAAGTATCCGACCACCGCACCGACATTGGGTTGGATAGTTCGAGGGTCCGGTACTTTAAGCCTGGTACTATAGGTACCAAAGTGCGTAAACCGATTCGAAATAATTTCTGGACCTTTACCGGCACCTGCTTCCTGTTCTGGATTTATCTTGAATGACAGTATATCTGTACCCGACTCCGAATTTGATTGCGTACCCAGCTTCCATGAAAAATCTGCTTGTTTTCCAGTAGAACCATAATGAAAGTACTTACTATCCGACTTGTCGAAATCCTCATAAAAAACTTTGTGAAACTTTCGATTTGTAGAACATGAAAGAACTAACAAGAGGGAAAGAGTAGCTGCCGTAACCAACTTCATGTCATTATCAAATTTTAAAGGTCTGCCTTAAAAAATGAAGATCATTAATATTTACGGTAGATCAAAACCTTAGTTGTTCTGGAGAATCATGCAACCTCATTCCACTTAGCGCCTGGAACATTCTGGACAAATAGCAGCGGATATCTCCCTCTAAATTCTGGTACGAGAAAGGAGGATGATTCATACATGGGAAATTTATACTACATTCAGATCATTGATCCACTCCTGCAGAAGCACTTAGGCCTTCATCCATAAGGCTCTAACTTAATGTGGATTCAAAATAGACACATAATAGTTCAAGATCAAGTACACTGATGCAGCGATTCATTTCAATTCTATTTTTTACTCTCGTTCAAATTGTTTTGCCTGGACTTAGTAGCTGGAATGCCGTTTGGGCTCAGGATCGTCCAAATGTAGTCATCATTTTGGCCGACGATCTGGGATATGGAGATCTTAGTTGCTACGGCTCTCACGAAATTCAAACACCCCATATTGACAGGCTTGCCAGTGAAGGTGTAAAGCTTACCAATTTCTATGCAAATGGTCCTGAGTGTACACCCACAAGGACAGCACTTCTTACCGGACGGTATCAGCAAAGAGTAGGAGGTCTCGAGTGCGCTATTGGACTGGGCAATATCGGACGTTATGAGGAGGCTCTGGCATTATCTAATCAGGGTAAACTAGGATTGCCCACCAGGTTTTCCGTTTTACCTGACATATTTAAAGATCAGGACTATCACACCGCCATAATGGGAAAATGGCATCTGGGAGAAGGTGAAGCTTATCGACCGGGACATCATCAATTTGACTTTTCTATCGGTCCATTGGGAGGAGCGATTGACTACTTCCATCATACCGAGCCTATTGGTGAATTTATCGGGGTCGAGATGTTTGGAGACCGTGACTTCTACAGAAATGATGTGCCAGACAACAGAAAAGGTTACTATTTGACGCACTTGATTACAGACGAGGCCATTGCCTGGCTCAATCAACAAAAAGGTGAAAACCCATTTTTTCTCTATTTAGCGTATACGGCTCCACATGACCCCTATCAAGGTCCTGATGACTACAGAGAAAATCCCCTACATGTTAGTGAATGGAAAGATGCCACCCCCGGAAAGTACAAGCAAATGGTAGAAGAACTGGACCATAGTGTCGGCAGGGTCCTGGACAAAATAGAAAGTCAGGCACTAAGTGAAAATACAATTGTGATCTTCTTTTCTGACAACGGTCCCACCATGATAGGCAGTACTGGTGACCTACGAGGCAATAAAGGACATGTATTTGAGGGTGGGATTAAAGTGCCATGTATTATAAAATGGCCAGGAAAAATTGATGCGGCAATTATGGATGACCAACCCTTTATCAGCATGGATCTCACATATTCATTGGCTACTTTAATGAATTCAGAAAGCACGAAGAATCTGGATGGTTTGGACATTATTCAAAATCTAATGGATAGGACTACTATTAAACCAAGAGACCTGTTCTGGAGAAAGAAAAGAGCCGTTCAGGTTCGTTCTGCAGTACGCTCTTCAGAGGGTCTTAAGTATATATACGAAAAGGACCAGAATGAAATAAACGAATATCTATTTGATTTAACTGCGGATCCATCCGAAAAGACCAACTTAATAACTACTCATCCAGAGCTCTTAAAATCCATGAGAAAGAAACTCTCTGAATGGGAAGAGGATGTACAACCGGAAAGGTTAGCAGGTGAGTAGAAAATTGATATAATGACAAATATTCTTAAATTGGTGCAATCAGATACAATCGATTTCGCTTCTTTGAAGAGGAATCAAATGAAATACTGCATTAATTTACCTGGATTTTGGGTGACAATCTATCAAGGTTATTTACTGCGTTTCGTGGTGGGGACCGAGGCGCTTTCAGCGAACTCTATCGTTTGACAATCAATCAGTTAATTCGGTATGGAACGGTTATTTGTTCTGATCGTCAACTGGTCGAAAACATAACCCAGGAGTTCTATCTACGTATATTGCAACATCCTGAGAGATTGGATCATGTCATCAATTTTAAACTCTATCTATTCAAATCGATCAAGCAAAATCTACTGCGCGAAATGAATAAGCAACAACGCAGAGCAGTAATTTTACAGATGGTCAGCACTCCCCCGGGTCCTGAACCAAGCCGGGAAACACAGCTCATCGATGAAGAAATTAGTGTGGAAAAGATACGCTGGTTAAAAAATCAATTAGACAGCTTACCTACAAGACAGAAAGAGGTGGTTTTTCTCAGGTTTTATGAGGGATTCACCTATAATAAAATAGCCGAAATCACATCACTTTCATCGCAGGTGGCACGGAATTACGTTGCCAGAGCTCTGCAAAAAATGAGACATGACGTGAATTCATCTGCTGCCTCTATGGGAGAGTAGCATTGCACACAATCAGCATTCGCTAGCCTAATTTTATTTTTTTTCCTGATTTTTTTCATGTCTCAAGGTTACAAACCTACAAGTGACCGATCCCATCTATAGAACACTCATATTCGCAAACATATGAGAAAGTACAACGACGAAATTCTATGAATGATTTCAGTTTTTACAGAGACATGTCATTTGAAGACCTGGTGGATGATCCAAGTTTCAAAAGCTGGGTGATTGACCGGGATGAAAGTATGGACATGTTTTGGTCCGCATTTCTCATTGCTCATCCGGAAAGGGAGGATATTGTAAAAGATGCGAGAGCATTTTTACTTTCTGCCAGAGAATATTTTGAAACCTCGGACCTTGATCAGAATACAATCGAGGAGAACCTAAAGGCTCTACTGAATCAGGCTCCAAATCAACCTCATGCATCTAATGAGAATACCATTGGAACAGAAAAGATCCAGAAAAATCGCTGGAAATGGTGGTCTGTTGCTGCATCGGTTTTAGTGGTGGTTAGTCTTGGCTTCTGGTTTCTTCGACCGATCCAAAGTGATATGATTATCTATCGGACTTCCTTTGGAGAATGGAAGCAAGTGGAGCTACCTGACGGAAGTCTTGTACATCTCAATGCTAATTCTGTTCTGGAGCTCGAATCAGACTGGTCAAATTTTGAGACGAGAAAGGTCAGGTTAACTGGCGAGGCATTTTTCGAAGTGACGAAAGTGAACAATGGTCAAACGAAATTCCAGGTAATTACCAATGATCTGGCCGTTGAGGTACTCGGCACTCAATTCAATGTGCACGAACGAGGTGAGCACACCGAAGTCTTTCTCAAAGAGGGCAAGATTAAATTGGATCTGGAAGGTACCTCTGAGTACATGAAGCCTGGGGAATTTGTCTCATATTCCTCGCAGGCAAAATCGGTCCTATCGAGGAAATCGATTCCTCAGGAAAGCTATACCTCCTGGAAGGAAGGAAGTCTTCAAATGAATGCAACAATCGGGGAAATATTAAAAGAAATCGAAGCTATCTACGGTGTTACTGTTGAAGTCAGCGATTCAAATTTACTGGAGGAAACCCGAAATATCGGTGTACC
>JAUILM010000567.1 GCA_030432855.1 Bacteroidia bacterium | reverse complement strand
ACGAATGCAATCCCATCATAGTTGACGATGTACTCTTTGCTACTTCATCCCGCTCATGGGTATATGCCCTTGACGCATGTAATGGGGAAAAAATATGGTCTTTCGATCCATTTGATGGGGATCGTGGAGGAGGAATGAAAAGAGGAGTTACTTATTGGAGTGATGAAAATAGATCTCTCATTCTAGTTACCGCCGGGCACTATTTATTTGCACTGAACGCAAAAGATGGCATCCCAGTCCAATCATTTGGCAATGAAGGAAAAGTGAATCTCAATGAAGGTTTAGGGGTCAATCCAGATTCCGTCTGGGTTATTCCAACTTCTCCAGGTATAATCTATGAAGACAAAATAATTCTTGGGTCTGAAGTTTCAGAGACATATGGAGCTGCACCAGGTCATATCCGTGCTTACAACGTACATAGTGGAAAGATCGAATGGATATTTCACACGATACCACACCCTGGTGAATATGGATATGAAACCTGGCCGGAAGATTCCTGGAAATACACGGGTGGTGCAAATAATTGGGGAGGAATGAGTCTGGACGAGAAAAGAGGTATTGTATATATCCCATTGGGATCTCCTACCTATGATTTCTATGGTGCAGATCGAAAAGGGTCAAATCTATTTGGGAATAGTCTGTTAGCACTCGATGCAAATACTGGCAATCTGATCTGGCATTTTCAAACAGTCCATCACGATCTTTGGGATTATGATCTTCCTGCACCTCCCACCTTGGTCAGTGTGAGACGAAATGGAGATGAAGTTCCTGCCGTTGCACTTCCTACCAAGACAGGTTTTTTATTTGTATTTGATCGAGTGACGGGAGTTCCCCTCTTTCCCATAGATGAATTGCAAGTGCCTGAAACGCATGTGCCTGGAGAATCTTCATGGCCTACGCAACCTGTACCAAGGAAACCAGCACCTTTTGCCCGGCAGCAAATCAGTGAGGAAGATTTCAATGAGCTTGATCCAGCATTAAGAGGATCCGTAGTCAAGCGATTCAAAGAATTAAGATATGAGGGTCTGTTTACTCCACCTGACTCTAACGGCACACTTTTACTACCCGGTACACGCGGTGGTGCCGAATGGGGAGGAGCCGCTGTAGATCCTCTTAGTGGGACGTTGTACATCAATGCTAATGAATCACCTGAAATCATGACCATGAGACAGGAGTCTAACTCTGACATCGAGGCAGGAGAAAACTTATTTGATCTGGGAGCTAGATTCTACGATGCTAATTGTGCAGTTTGTCATGGTAAGGATCGTGGTGGACTACCGCCAAACAATCCTGAATTAATCCAGATTAAAAGTAGACTTACTGAAGACTTAGCTCTAGCTAAGATAAAGTCAGGAGTAGGTCGGATGCCGGCATTCTCTCATCTTTCAAATGCACAGGAAAAGGCCATTATCGCTTTCTTATTTGATAAGAGACTAGATACTTTAAATGGTCAGATTTCATCTTCACAACCTCAAGGTGATTTCAGAAATGCCACGGCATACAGTTACTTTCGTGATGGAGATAATTATCCAGCTATCAAACCACCCTGGGGCACCTTAAATGCCATTGATCTAAACACGGGAGAATATAAGTGGAAAATACCACTGGGGAATTATCCTGAACGACAACTATCAGGAGGCCCTGAAACAGGTATGGAAAATTATGGAGGGCCTATTGTAACAGCCGGAGGACTTGTATTTATTGCCGCTACCAGAGATAAAAAATTTCGTGCCTTCGACAAAGACAGTGGTACCTTATTGTGGTCGTTTAGTTTACCCGGAGGTGGTTTTGCTTCACCTTCGACGTATTTGTGCAATGATGAACAATTAATAGTCATTGCTGTAAGCGGTTCTGAGCAGTATCCGGGAGGATCTATCATGGCTTTCGGATTGTAATCTAGCTGTAATAAAACGAAGAGATACCCTACTATAAACTCAAGAAAAGACAATGACATAGCTGGACCCAGTAATTGAGAAATGTTTCGGTCAGATCCTGGCTATCCAATCTTGGTTGAAATACTTATCTTAAAGAAAACTTAGATTATAAAGTAATGAAGTCAAAAAAGACGAATAGAAGAAAAGCACTTAAAGCCCTGGCAGTATCTACAGTAGCAACCGGAGCCTCTATTGTATCTGCCCGAGGTGCTAATAGCAAACCAGAAGTGGTAGGTGACATTATCTACGATCAGGATGTTCCACTTTTTTCCAGTGTTAAAAGACACGGTGATTTACTTTATATCGCTGGTCAGGGAGCCCATTTTGATGGAGATATAAAAGATCATACCAAGCATGTACTGGACAACATTCAAAAGCTACTTGAGGAGAATGGATCTTCCATGAATAATGTGTTGAAGGTCAATGTATATCTGGCCGATCTACATGATTACCATGCAATGAACGAGGTATACAGAGGTCGTTTTGGTAGTAATCCACCCGTTCGTACTACCGTTGCCACCTATGGTGGGGTACCCGGGGACTCACTCGTAGAAATAGACTGTATTGCTGCAATTAACTAATTTAAACATGTTATCCAGAAGATCTTTACTCAAACATTTTTCCAGCATTCCACTGATCAGTGGTTTTGTAGGAGGAAATCTGCTCACATCCCTCTCTAAAAGTCCATCAGTTCCCCCTATTGCAGGTGATTTATTCAAAGAGTTAGGTTTACGCACTTTTATAAATGCCGCCGGCACTTATACTTCGATGACCGGATCGCTGATGCCTCCTGAAGTGACATCTGCTATCGCTTATGGTGCTACCGAATTTGTCAATCTAGATGAACTACATGATAAAGTAGGTGAACGGATTGCCAGACTGCTGAAGTGCGAATATGCAACGGTCACGTCTGGTGCCTTCGGGGCTATGACGATTGGTTTGGCTGGAGTGATCTCGGGAAAAGATAGTGCTGCAGTAGAACAGATACCCAATTTGGAAGGACTGAAAAATGAGGTGATTCTGCAGGAATCGCATAATATAGTCTATACACACGCCCTTCGTAATGTCGGAGTCGATATAGTCACTGTAAAGACGCGTGAGGAACTGGAAAATGCTATTGGGGATCGAACTGCCATGCTCTGGTTTCTGAATGCAAATACGGATGAAGGCGAAATCAAACAACGTGAATTTGTTGAAGTAGGAAAGAAGTTCAATGTTCCAACTTTTATTGATTGCGCAGCTGATGTCCCACCCGTTGAAAATCTCTTCAAGTTCACCGAGATGGGCTTTGATCTGGTGGCTTTCTCAGGTGGAAAAGGTATTCGCGGCCCTCAAAGTGCCGGACTACTGTTAGGTAAACGTGAATACATCGAAGCCGCGAGAATGCACACTCCTCCTCGTGGTAATAATATCGGTCGTGGAATGAAAGTCAATAAAGAGGAGGTGTTGGGTATGTTGGTTGCGCTCGAAATGTATCTATCCAAGGATCATGAAAAGGAATGGAAGATGTGGGAAGATCAGATCAAGCTCATTAGCGATAGTGTTAGTGCCGTACAAGGTGTCAAGACAGAAATTCATGTGCCGAAATATGCTAACCATGTGCCTTCACTCAAAGTAAGTTGGAGTGATGATATTCCAATTACACCACCAGAGGTACGCGAACAGCTTCGAAACGGACATCCATCTATAGAGACTGTCGGTGGAAGAGAGTCTGTCAATATCACCACCTGGATGATGACGCCAGGACTGGAATATACGGTAGCCCGAAGATTAACCGAAATACTGGAAGAAGCATCCAAATCATAAAGCCTACTGATTGATTTCCACCTTCTGGCTTCTTACGGCAGTGACTTCTGCTTCTGATATGGGACTGGCGTTATTTCCAAAGTTCTGTCTAATGTGAGTCAGAACTTGCGCTATTTGTTCATCGGATAGAAAACTGTGTTGTGGCATCTGTCCATTATAAGATTCTCCATTGACATCGATGGGTCCTTCCAGGCCATGCATCACTACCTGGATAAGTCTTTCCTTGTCACCCGTGACCCAATCAGTCCCAACCAGAGATGGAAATCGTCCTGACGCTCCCATTCCGCTTTGCTGGTGACAAGTGCCACAGTATGCATAATACAATTGTTCTCCCACAGTCGTCACAGCACGTTGCAAGTCATCATGTACAGGATCGGGTCTTCTAATGTTACTCTTTTGCTTCTCTATCTCCATTTGGGCCAACTCTTCCGTGCCAAAGGTTGCTTTATCTCCCCGAAAGGAAATGTTCCACACCTTACCCTTTTCAGTATCAGAGATATATAAGGACCCATTCGGACCTTCCGCAAGTCCCATCGGGCGGTACACTGCATCGCTCACAGATTCAATCGGGTCCACCCCTGCAAATCCATTGGCAAATACCTCCCATACCCCTGTAGGTACCCCCTTTTCGAAAGGAAGGAAACAAATAAAGTAACCTGCTTGA
>JAUILM010000566.1 GCA_030432855.1 Bacteroidia bacterium | reverse complement strand
TGCTGGCCAGGTACTCGTTAGTTTTTGCGAATGCCTTTCCACTAGTGATGTTATTGGAGTCAGCAATAAGAATGGTTTCATCCAGGATCCCCAAGGCCGAACTATACTCACCAATGGATATAAGACAAAATGCCAAACTATTAAGTATGGTTATTTCACTTTCCGGTGCGGCTTTTTTTTCCAGTAAAATTGTATACGTACTGTCGTAGAATTGGATGGCTTCCCAAAATTGACTAGAGTTCAGCAGGGCGTTACCATATCGATTTGCCATCACCGCAAAACTATCCGGGTGATCCTGAACCAGGCTTTCAGCAAAGGCCCTGTCAAAGTAAGGAAGGGACGCTGCATAGTCGCCACTTTTATAGTATATATAGGCTGAATCCCTGGAATCCTGTCCTTGCACGGAATGGGTTAATCCCAACCCCAAAAGAAGGGTGAATAACAGTGAAACAGAGGATGAGTGTATCATAATCACGGAATCAACTATTCCAAAAGTACTAATCTTCTCTGTTCCAGTTTGACTGGTCACGGGGATAGACCCGTCTGATACGATTATTTTAAGAACCGGGTGTCGATACAGGAACCCACCGATAGTGAGTCAGCACCACTGTAGTGATGCCGACTATCTGTAAGGGGTCATGGGCTACCACGGATTATAGTTCTTGGGAGTATCCAAATACATGGTTTACAATATGAATGAGTGTACTGACATATGGTTTCCATAATTAGCAAGCCCAATATTTTATAAAAAGTGAAGATCTCCTCAGAAACCCTGAGAAGATCTTCAACCCGGATTATGTAATAGATTTTCTAATGCATAATCCGGGTTCAAGGCCTTTGCCTGATTGGAATTTATCAACAGATATTTTTCCTCATGCGTCTATTGAGGTGTGATGGTTACTTTGAGCATATCAGCGACCGCGGGGTACGAGTACCCATCGTTGACAACCTGGACTACTCCATTCTCATCCATTCCGGTATCCGGACCACTCTGACGAGGTGCCTGATTAGGTCCAACCCCTGGTTCTTCATTGACTTCAGTACCGGCATCCCACAGCTCCAGATAGTGTGTGATATCCCCGGAAAGAGGCTCATTTCTTCTCCCGAACAAGGGGATACCTTCTGAATCAGGACCTACAAATAAGTCATTAGACTGTATAAACATGGTGGCAAAATTTAGTCGGTCATTGGGTAAGGCTCTGATCTCAAACTCGTAGGCATCTCCAGGGAAGATTGGACCTGGCATGCTGGCACCATCCGGAGTATTGAATATACCTTTCCTACGTACGAGAGGGTGTCTTTCCAGGCTCATATTTAATACCGACGGATCTCCGTCTTCAGCGATCTCTTCCAGACCTCTTCCAAAGTCAGGTCTGCCATCAAGAAAGAGTATGGGCTGTTTGTTTTTTTGAACAATAAAAAGTCCGGGAGCAAAGGGAGTGACGAAGGTGTTTCCTGAAGTAATATTCTCAATTCGTACAACAAATGTCTGACCTCCCCGGGATATCTTTTGGCCAAATCTTCTTTCAGTACCATCGTCTTCATTGATGGGTGAAACATCCAGGTCATCTTTGCTACAGGCAAAAATAAGGACACTGCTTAAAGCAATAATTAGTAATTTCTTCATGATTTTTGATAATTAGTTAATTGATGATATCAAATGTAGGCGTGAGTGCTCATGAAGGAATCACAAGGAAGTGTCAGGAACATCACAAAGTTATCACCAAAGTATCACAACTGAGATTATTAGATTATAAAGAATTAGTAATCAATGTGAAACGAATAATATTAAATCATATTTAATGTTATGAACTTAAGTTGTCATTCCGGGAAACTGTCTTTTGAAAGACGGTATTTACTGTAACTTAGATTGATAGGTGAAAAAATGGGAGCAACAACGATCGTAAATATTAGTAAGGCAAGTCTTAACGAATCTGGCTATGAAAGCTTACTGCATTGGCTGGAAAATCCTGACCATATTTATATTGGTCGACATGTGCGATATGTGCAAGGTGCGGTGAAATCCAAATGGGCTAACCCCTTTGGAAAGAAAAAGTATGGCCATAAAAAATGTGTGGAAATGTATGAGTCTTACATTTTGAATCAGCCCGAATTATTAGCGGACCTTCATGAATTAAAGGGAAAAACATTGGGGTGCTGGTGTAAACCTTCTGTCTGCCATGGTGATATTTTAATCAGATTAATCGAAGAGCGATTGTAATTAAATCGGTGTCTTGGCCGTATAATATTCAGTTTTTTAGCTTTTAAGTGAGTGAATTGTGCTAAACATCTTGGATCTGTCGATGTTACTGTACATGTTTTGCTCACAAAGTGAATATGATGAATCAATTAAACCAGATTTCTTGTGAAAAGCATTGATATCAAGAAGCCAGATACCCATTTCGAATTAAATCCCTTGATTGCCAAACGCTGGAGTCCTCGGGCATTTTCTCAAAAAATGATCGAAGTGTCCCAGGTGGAAGAGATTTTCGAGGCAGCTCGCTGGGCTCCCAGTGCTAACAATGAGCAGCCATGGCAATATGTTTATGCGCGGAAGGGTACTGATGGATTTAATGAACTGTTGGACTGTCTATCGGGAGGCAATCAACCCTGGGCCAGATCAGCCGCCGTGCTGTTTGTTGCACTATCAAGAGATTTTTTTCTCAGGAACGGCAAGAAGAATCAATGGGCACACCATGATTTAGGTTTGGCGAATGCTCAACTGCTGATACAAGCTGCCAGTCGGGACATCTATGGGCATTTGATGGCTGGTTTTGATCACGAGAAGGTGGTCCAACTGCTGGAGCTGGCTGATGGAATCCGACCCGTTTGTATGGGAGCATTGGGATATTTGGGTGATCCTGCATCACTGGAAGAGCCTTATAAAACAAGAGAACTTACAGAGAGGACACGAAGACCCCTTGGTGAAATACTTACCGAACGGTAGTGTCTCCCAAATCAAGCCCACACCATGCTGGTTACAAAGGATTAATAATCTTTGGGCTTTCCGCAGAATCCAGCAGTGGAAGAATTTGCTTTTGTATTTCCTCCTTTAATACCAGCAGCACTTTCTTTTTGAGAAAGTTTCTATGTACAACCAGTCCAATGGTACGTGCAGGGACCGGTGATTCAAATGCTGCAATTTTATCCTTGTGATCTCTATCCAAATCCAGGGTAGCCAAATAGGGCAGGAGTGTCGACCCTCGGTTACTTTGTACCAGCTTAAGCAAGGTGGATATCGATCCTGATTTATATTCAAGATTACTGTGAGATGGTTGACCAAAACTTTCCAGATCACAGATTCTTTGGACTTGTGTTCGCATACAATGTCCTTCCTCAAGGAGCCAAAATCGATGCGGGGACAAAGAGGAAATTTTCACTTTTCCTTCGGTACTTAACTTTTCATCATACAGGACAAATACTTCACTGTATAGGGGAATTTCATTGATTTGATCCTGGTCAAGGGGGGTGGACACAATCCCAATGTCCAGCGTGCGCTCACGGAGGGATTCAATAATCTTGGCCGTAGTCATCTCCACTACGGTGAAGTGCACGTTGGGAAACTTGCGAACGAACGTAGGTAAGAAGCGGGGTAACAGAAAGGGAGCCACCGTCGGGATGATGCCTATCCGAACAGAACCACTGGACTCGTCTTTGAGGGTACCGATCACTTCGTCCAGTACTTTTAATTCTCTGAGCACAGATCTGAGTTGATGGATGATACTCTCACCTTCCCGGGTGATCGTCACCGGTTTGGTGGTCCTGTCAAATATTTTGATGCCAATCTCATCCTCAAATTTTGCAATCATTGTGCTAAGTGTGGATTGAGTAATTGAGCACCTATCAGCTGCCAGGCTGAATTGACTTAACTCGGCCACTGCCACCACATACTCTATTTGTTGAATATTCATAGTGTCAATATAATTATCTAAAATATTGATGATATCAATCAAAGGTATGCTTTACCTTTGAATCGTTCTAACGATAGCCCCCAATCTCAGTATCAAAATCATTTGTTTAATCTCAAGTAAAGTATAGTAACCGAGGTATGAAAAAGTTAACCACAGCGGCAGGATGCCCCGTCACCCATTATGAAGATTCTCAGTCGGTAGGACCCAGAGGACCCCTACTTCTTCAGGATTTTTTCTTGCATGAGAAGCTCGCTACTTTCAATCGTGAGAGGATACCTGAGCGTATCGTACATGCGAAAGGTTCAGGTGCCTTTGGAAAGTTTACCGTCACAAATGACATTACTAAGTACACGCGTGCCAGGCTCTTTTCAAAGCTTGGTAATGAATGCCGTGTGTTTGCCAGATTTTCTACGGTTGGCGGCGAAAAGGGGTCAGCCGATACAGAGCGGGATCCCAGGGGTTTTGCCGTCAAGTTTTATACAGAAGATGGAAATTGGGACCT